>CAIOZP010000106.1 GCA_903862805.1 uncultured Fibrobacterota bacterium | reverse complement strand
TCATCAGCATGTAGCGGGGCCGAGTATAAAACACTCTGCGGCAATGATCGCAAAACGTGCAAAGCTCTTCGTAGGTAAGATCAGGATTCGACACCACCGATGAATGCAGCCCTTCGGGAGTGATCCAGTCGCGGTAGTTGCGCGAAGTGATCCAGCCCTGAGCGCCGAAATATTCGTAAGCCTCGGTGCCAGGATAAACCATGATCGGATAGAACTGCGCAGTGTCGGGATTAAGTTCGAGGGCGAGTGCCAACGTTTTCTTAAGCGTCTCGCGTGTCTCGCCTTTGTTGCCGACCATGAAGCAACCGTGCACCATGATCCCCGCGCGTTTTGCTTCCTTGCGGAAGATTCTTATTTTGTCAAGCGTCATTGACTTCTTGATGTTGTCGAGAACCGTCTGGTCGCCGCTTTCAAATCCTACACAGAACAGACGGCAGTTTGCCTTACGCATCAGGCGCATGGTTTCGTAGTCAACATCGGCGCGCGAATTTGCCGACCACGGTATGCAGGTCAGTTTATTGTCGATGAGTTTTTGCGACAGTTCCTGACAGCGTTTGCGATCGGCTGTGAGGGTGTCGTCTTCGATCATGATTTCTTTTACATCTGGAAAATTCTCGTTGATGTATTTGAATTCTTCAACGATGTTTTCAATCGAACGCTTGCGGTAGCGATGTCCCTGAAGCGTTTGAGGGATAACGCAGTATGTGCAATGAAACGGACAGCCACGGCCCGTGACCATGACCATCAGCGGATGTTTGCTGTGACCGTAGAAATACGGATTGATATCGAGATGCTTCTTGTAAACCGCGGCGACAATCGGAAGATCGTCGAGGTTTTCAATGTATGGGCGATCGGGATTCTGCTTCACCGATCCTTTTGAATCACGATATGCAATGCCTGTAATTCCTGCGAGAACATCATCGCCATGACCGCTCTGCGATAGCTTCTGCGCAAGCTCGACCAATGTTGCATCGAACTCGTGAACAGCTACCGCATCGAGCGCGCCGTCGGCGTCGGTCAGGGTTTGTTCAGGCTCCGCTGAGACATGAACGCCAACAGCGATCGTGAAGAGTCCGTTCACGACACGCTTGAGCGCATCGGCAACTTTCACATCGTTGTAGATACTCGGCGTGGAAGTTCCGAACACTGCAAGTGCCGGTGCGAATTCCTTAACCTTCGTTACGATGTTGTCAAGCGAAAGCCCCGCCGCTGGTGCGTCGATAAAGAGCACCTCGTGTCCGTTCTTTTCGAGATATCCGACGGCATAGGCAAGCCACATCGGATAATAGAGCGTCCCGCTTTTGGTCACCGCAGGCGAGCGGGATTCGCGCGAATACATCGGAAGAAACGGCGGATTTAATACCAGAACTTTCATTGACAGCCTTTACGGAAATTATTGGGCGAGGAAATTCTCGATCTTGGTTTTGAGCGGACCTTTCGCGAGCAGACCGATCTGCTTGTCCTTGATCTCGCCGCCTTTGATAAACAAAATCGTCGGGATCGAGTTCACCGCGTACTTGCCTGCAACATCAGGGTTCGCATCAACGTTGATCTTGCCGATCTTTACTGCATCGCCAAGGTCGTTGGAAATCTGCTCAAGGATCGGCCCGAGCATCTTGCACGGCCCGCACCACGGCGCCCAGAAATCAACAACCACCGGAACCTGTGAACCAAGAACTTCGGTATCGAAATTCTCATCTGTGAACTCGTGGACATTTGCACCAGCCATGATTTCTCCTTTGTCAAGCTGTCAGTGACCCGCCGGAATCTTCTGCGCCTCGTTCAGCACATGCTCCCAACCGGCCGGATCATCATCATATTTATGTCTGAATTTTATAAAATCTGCTGCGGTCACGCCGGTGAGCTTAACAAGTCGCTCATACCACGCCGCTTTTTCTTCGGGTTTCATCGTGTTTGATGAAGAGAGAAACATCGTGCCAGAAAGGTATTGTTCGTAGTTGAAAAAGGCGTCGTGTTTGACGGGAAGAGCCGCAGCATGAACAGGCTCGACAGGCTTTGCACTGTTCGGAGGAGTTGCCGCAAGAAGTACGGCGAGCAGAATTCCTGTCATTTCTTATATCCGCCTTTGATCGATACCTAAAAATAGCCTTTTCCAAAAGTTTGCGCCAACAAGAATAAGCGACGGCAAGAGATTGATGAAGAATTTGGGCGCTTCTATGTTCTAAGCAGTGAACACTTATGATCCGGCAACATTAAGGAATCAATGCATATTCCGGGGATGGGAAAAATAGATGCGAGAATATTATCGGACAGAGCGAGAGTTATTGCGAACGCAAATAATTTCGCTTCGCAAAAAGGGACGAAAAAATCTTGATAGAGCAAAGTTTCTTGGGCTCCCGCACAAAACAACAAGTCGTTGGTGGCAATGCTACGAGTGTTCTAATTCCCTATCACTGCTTAGTCGGAATATTCACCGTATGATACCTGTAAGCACCGCAGCAAGTGTGCCTCCGCCTGCCACAATCCAGAGGATAATACCTTGAAGAAACGGGCGGAAACCTACATTTGCAATACTCGAACGGTTCAAGCCGAGTCCAAGCAGAAATAATGTCAGCACCAGACTCCGCTTTGCAATTTCAGAAACGATAAGTCCCACCGGTCTGATTGCCGGAATGAAAGTGAAAGTTGCTGCCATAAGCAGGAACCCGAGGATGAACCACGGATATTTCGGCTTGGCGCGTGACGAATCTTGATTCCCCTGCCTTGACGAACGAATGCTCAAAGCTATTGTAAGCGGAACAATCCACAGCGCCCGTGCGAGTTTGGTGGTGGTTGCAACAACAAGTGCCTTTTCACCATAGGCGACAGATGCGCCGACAACGCTCGATGTATCATGAATACCAAGAGCCGCCCATAGACCGAACGCCCGTTCACCAAGATGAAGCGAATGCCCTATAAATGGAAAGATCAGCAACGCAGCTGCATTGAGAACAAAAACCGTCGCAAGCGAAACGCTGGTTTCCTCTTCATTCGCATTTATCGCCGCCGACGCTGCCGCTATTGCACTTCCTCCACACACTGCGGTTCCAACGCTTATGAGAATCGAGGCCTTTTTGCCCACACCAAGAATCCGGCCGACAAATATTCCTGCAAGCAGAGTTACAGAGATACCGACAATGGTGTAGCCGAATCCCTGAATCCCCACACTCGCGACGGTCATGAGGTTCATTGCAGCACCAAGTCCTACAACCGACCAAGCGAGCAGCTTTGGCGTAAGAGACCGGCTACGGGCAGGATCAGGATTTCCTATCGTGAGAGCGATGAAAAGTCCAGCCACGAGTCCCATCCACGCCTGCAACCCAAACCAGTGAAGAACCGGAACGCTTGGAATAATGCACAGAACAGCAATTGCATATATCAGGACTATTGCGATTTTTTTTCTCATGGTTTCATTACTTTGATAAATACATATCGGTGAAAAATATAACCGGCCGAAAATGTTCCGCTCAAATAATTCGGTAGTATGAGCAGTTCAAAATCTTCGGGCGGATCTGATGAAACGGTGTGAGCTTAATAACCATACGACCTGTTTTAAGACTATATTCAGTCACAGGGGGATACTATGAAATATTCGACACAGATCAGGCCGATCAGTTTTCTGAAATCTCATGCCGCTGAAATCGTTAGAAATTTATCCGATCATTCCGAGCCATTGATCATTACACAAAACGGCGAGGCTAAAGCTGTTATCCAAGATGTCGGGGCCTATGAGCAGACACAGGAAACCTTGGCTCTGCTGAAGATCCTTGCCCTTGGCACAAAACAAATTGAGGATGGCAAGGTACAAGTAGCCTCGACTGTGCTGAAACGAATACGTAAGAGCAGGACAACGAGCAATGTTTTATAACGTTATCTTGACCGATGGCGCTGTTGTCGATCTTGAGGAGATCATTCAATACATAGACCTCCACTCGGTAGATGGAAGAGCCGATCATGTCTTGACCGAGATGGAGAAGATGTTCACCAGCCTCAGCGAGTTACCTGAGCGAGGCAAGCACCCCAAGGAACTCTTAGCTCTTGGCAACCGAGACTTCCGTGAGATCCATTTCAAGCCTTATAGGATCATCTACCGAGTGATTGGATCCAAGTTTTACGTTTTCCTCATTGCTGATAGTAGACGGGATATGCAGGCATTGTTGCAGAGACGACTTTTGCAGTGTTGAAGATCGGTTCATTGACGCACTAATTTCTCTAACATAACATCACGTGAGTTTCTGTGCGGTTGACGAATGCTACCACACACCCGCATTTGCCGCATTAGTGCATTTTGTCGACGAACACCATACTTGTCGCGGCTAAAATTAATGAGACCATTTGCCCCTCTAAACAGGGTAACACTCGCAGTGACGGTTAATAGATATCAGTTCGTTTCTCTGTAGCCAGATCACAATCGCCCGGCGCAGAGC
>CAIOZP010000105.1 GCA_903862805.1 uncultured Fibrobacterota bacterium | reverse complement strand
TGTTCAGCTCCAGAGAAAAGGTTTGAACGCAAGCGGGATCAACGATTCCGGCGAAACGACAATCTCCAGAACTACCGACGACCGCGAATTCGGCAACATCAATGCAGATCTGAAATACACCATCACCAGGCACTGGTCGGCGACTCTCTCCGGCGCTTACGAACGCTGTATCGATTGGGCGACACAGTCGAAAGACAATTACAAGCTGATCAAATGCGGAGCTACGGTGATGTGCGTGTTCTGATGATGATGTTTAGTGGATGATCGCCGAGCAACCCATTGTCGTAAACCGGCGGCCGATCTCATGTGGAAAGTGTGAATCAGAGCCTGAAACGATTTTGCGATTGCCGATGCGTGACAGTATTTGTGGCGGGACACCTTCGGCCGGAGCCCTTGTCTCCACCATTTTTATGAAATCTGGAAGATCCGGAATCGCATCGTTTCCTTTTCCAGCGTCGGAGAAATATCCTTCGCAGTCATCAATATGAGCCGGAATCGCAACTCCACCGCGCGCGATTATTGCCAGAACAGTATCGAGAAAACATGTTTGCGTCGTGATGGATGACGATCCTTTAAATGGTGCCGGAATTCCGCAGGACTTCAGAAGTCCCGAAACAGTTTCGCCGGTATATTCAGACGAATCGAAAACCGCGAGCAGATGGATCACACGCCCCTTGTCGGCGACAGATATTTCCGCGCCGGGGAATATCTCAAGCGGCCGGAACCACGGCGCATGTTCCATTCCGGATTCAAGCATACGGTATTGCACCCGCAATGGATCAATCCATGCCGAACTGTTGTGATCGGCGATCACCACTCCGTCGAGATCGGTGTTCATTGCGGCCTTCAGCCATTCGCGCGGTGTCAATGAACTGCGCAATGCTGAATCTCCACGCCCATAGTCGGAAGAAGCAGGAGTGTGACAATGGAAATCAATTTTGAAGTTGTCAATTTTTTTGCAGATACTCATTGAAGGCATTCCGGCTTTTCTGATGAAAGCGGCCCCGAACCGAAATGATCCGAGGCCGCAAAATCAAATAGATCAGATATCCAAACGTGTGTTCAGGTAGATACTCGTGACATTCGGAGAATTTGGCGGAATCTTGTACTGCAAATTCGGAGAAATCTGCAGGTGATCGAAGAACGAGAAGGACAGCCCTCCCATCATAACCTTTTCAGCAGTTTTCCACTTGTCGGTGGAGAAGAAGTCCCCGCGTGCAAAGACATTCATGACCTTTGCCGGCTGCACAGAAGCATAGGCGGAAACGCCGTTCTTCGTGGCATCAGTCACACCGCCGCAATTGTTCTGCCAGTCGTAGTCGGCACCGATACGGAACGCCTCGCGTTTGAAACCGAGGCAGCCGGAAAAACTGACCTGTTTGTTGCCGCTTTCAAACGGACGAAGGTCGCCATACACATGCCCCATGATTCCGTTGTCAAGAGTAAGGTCAATCGCCGCGCTTCCCTTGTATGAACCTTCTGTGCTGTGAAGATTCTTGCGCCCGTCGCCGTTGACAAACGCGGCACTGATAGCAAGCTGCTTTACAGGCGAAACCTTTGCCGTGATACCATAGTCATCATTCTCGCCGTAGCCGTATTGATCTAAAAGTGTCTTGTAAACATAGCGGTAACCCCAGAGACCTTCGGGGAAACCGTTCTGGCTGAGTTCGAGAAGACCGAAGCCGATCTCTGTCACGGGAATGATATTTTTCACAACAAAAAACGCTCTCTTGACTCCGACAAAATAGCGTTCACTCTTTGTGAGCGTGACGTTGGCCGCTGTGTCAACAGAGAAACCGGTGACCGGTTCGACGCGATCGGCTTCCATCTTTATCTCAGCCTTGAAATGCTCGCCGTAGGCAACATCGTAAGCCATTTCCGCCAATGAAAGATCGAAGCCGGTGCTTGGATTCGCGCCGTTGTTTATGTAGTGCCAGTTGCCGAATGCAGCTCCGCCGAAGGATTGAACCGGAACCGGTTTGTCATCAGCGAATGCATTAGCGGCGCAAAGAAAGGCGCAAGCCGCCAATAGTGTACCAAAAGTACGCATCATCAAAAAACTCCTTGTTATTGAAAGCAGAAAGCAAAGTGATCTGCAGCACATCGCCGTGACTGCAGATCACAATAAAACGGATCAGCCCTTAACGAAAGGTTCCATCTTGTTCGTACCAAGCGGAATCGGGCACTTCGACTTTGCACCGAACCACTTGTCATAAATCTTCTGATAGTCGCCGGAGAGCCACATGTCGTGGAGAGCGAAATCAATGGCCTTGCGCCACTTCGAATCGTTCTCTTTCACGCCGACTCCGTAGTATGCTGCCGAGTAACGGCCGGGTGTAAGGTTGAGTTTCTTGCCTTCGCCCACTGTGTAGCCTGCAAGCATGGCGGTGCTGATGATAATCGAATTGTCATCGGTGAAACCGTCGATCTGGCCATCGGCAAGCGCCTTGATTCCGGCAGTGTGGTTGTCGAACTGCTTGAGCACCGGGGCTGTCCAGCCCTGTGCCTCGAAGTATCTCTTGATCTCACCCTCGGATGAAGACGAACGCTTGAAGCCGATTGTCTTTCCGGCGAAGTCCTTCAGATCCTTCTTGCCCTTGGCGTTGTTGTACATCACGCTCTTGCCATCCCAGAAATATGGAACGGAAAAGTCGATCAGATCCTGACGCTTGCGGGTGTTGTTGCAGTGACAGACCGAGACGCTGATCTGACCCGACTGAACCCAGCTGATGCGTGTTTCGTCTGTGACATTCTCAAGACGCAGCTTAAGCGGAACGCCTACGTAGGCTTCAAGATTCTTGACGAGGACATTCGTCAGATCAACCTCGAAACCAACGAGATTTCCACCGGCATCACGGTACGAGAACGGGGCACATTCCATGCCGAGTCCGACCACGAGCTCGCCGCTCTTCTTGACCACGTCAAGGGTTGATTGTTGCGCGAACGCTCCGGATGCGGCAATTGCAATCGCCGCAAGCGAGGTAAGCAGAAGACGCTTCATAGTTCCTCCAAAAGATACAGTTACAAAAATCTCCGGACACCCGTCCGAAGACTATCTCGAAACGGCCCCGTCCCAGTGCTGCTCAAGCAGACGGGCAAGGCCGGAAATCATCGTGGCAATAATCCAGTACAACAGAAGCGTGGTCCCAAGAACCGGCGCATAGTCACTCGGAGATGAGAAAGCCATCTGCCGCGCGGTGTACATCAATTCAGGAACAGCAACCACAACCAGAACCGAACTGTCTTTGAAAAGCGTGACCGTTATTCCAAGCAGCGCAGGAAGCATTGTCCGCACAGCAATTGGAATGCGGATATGAATCAAAGTCTGCAGGGACGACAGTCCAAGAACCCGTGAAGCGTTGCGTAGATCGCTGCTAACACAACGCAGACCGCCCAGGAAAACTCCGCTGAAATACGCGCCTCCGTAGAGCGAAAATGCACCGACCGCAAGAATGGCTCCCGGAACGCGCAGCTTGAAAAGTGCGAATGGCAGATAATTGAACAGCAGCACAATGATCATTATCGGAAGTCCGCGAATGAACCATTCGACGGAAGAACCAATCAACACGACGGGCCGGAAACGGAAGCGCTTTGCCTGTTCCTCAACCGGAGTGAAACGCATCAGTGCCAGAATCATACCAAGAATCGCACCGCCAATCAGGCTACCTATTGTTATGAAGAACGAAAGCATCAGGCCACCGAGCGACTGAATGAAAATCGGCCAGGCAGTATCAAGACATTCCTTGATAACAGGAAAACCAAAGACGAGTGTTCTAAGGATTTCAGGCGGCGTCATATTCCCTCCCTGTCAAGAGAGGATTCCGGCAGATGTACCAGAGCAGCGCCTCCAGCATGAGCGAAAAAACGAGGTAAGTTCCGGCCGCAAAGACCAGCGGTTCCGCCCACGCGAAACATTCGCCCGCGATTCTGGCTCCCTGACCGGCAACATCGAGCGAATCAACGACGATCGGAAGCACCATTGCGACCGAAGTGTTTTTCATCGTGTGGATCAGCCGCGTGCCGAGCGCAGGCGTGGAAATCCGAACCGCCTGCGGAACAAGAATCCTGAAGATCACCTGCCGCGGAGAAAGCCCGAGTACCCGTCCGGCTTGAACCTGTCCCTCCGGAATCGACCTTAGCCCCGAACGAACAATATCGGCGATGTACCCTGATGCATTGAGTGCGACACACACGATAAAAAGCCAGTATTCAAAACCAATCGGAATCGCTTTGCCGGTACATTGCAGAAAGAAATCCGGCGCGACAAAAACCGAAAACAGCAGAAACGGAACCAGAGGCATATTGCGGAACAACGTAATGAATCCGGCCAAAACAACACGAACGAATGCCGGTGCCATCTGCCGAAGTATTCCGACAGGAATCCCGACTAAAAGCGCCAAAGTCGCGGTCATGGCAGAAATCATGACCGTATTTGCCGCTCCCCTCAAAAGCCAGCCGAAATACGGTGCTGCAAAAACATAGTTGTTGAAGTTCATTCCCAGACCTGCTGGCGGAGAGTGTCGAACATCGTGGGCGAATCACCGGAGGTGATATGGCCGTTTTCGAGCAGGCAGAAACGATCAGCCATGTCGCAGGCGAAAGGAATGTTATGGGTAACAAGCATCATTGCCACGTCAGAGTCCTTCAGAAGCCGGAGGATGGCCCGCAGTTCGTCGATCCGTTTTGCGTCGAGCGAGGCTGTCGGCTCATCAAGCAGAAGCAGGATCGGATCAAGCGCAAGTGCGCGAGCAATAGCAACCCGCTGGCGTTCACCACCCGAAAGAGCACGCGGATGCCGACTTGCGCAGTCGGCCAATCCGACCCGCGAAAGTTCGTGCAGTGCGCGATCATTTGCGGCCTTCGCAGGTATCTTCCGCACACATTTCAATGCAAGTGCGACGTTTTCGTGTGCCGACAGATGCGGGAACAGATTGTGTTCCTGGAACACTACGCCAATGGTTCCAAACAGTGACTTCGGATATGGCTCACCGGAAACAACGCGCGTTCCGGAAATGCAAAACGAACCGCCATCAAAAGACATAAGCCCGCTGATGATCTTTACCAGTGTGGTCTTGCCGCAACCCGATGCTCCGCAAAGAGCCAGAGTGCGCCCTTTTTCGAGACTGAAACTCGCATCGGAAAGCAAATGCCGCTGACCAAATGATTTCTGGATGTTTTCAAGCGATAGAATCGGTAATAAAGCCGAACCTGCGGGCTCAGGTGTATGCGTGGTTTCAATAATCGACGTTTGAGAATCCAAAGAATCCCTCCGTCATGTGCCGCAATGCGACACGGCAACGGAGGCTGTGGCGCATTTCAGGCAGTAGTTAAATAGTGGCCGTATCTCGCCGTGCCCCGCACAGCCTATTCAGCTCAAGTCCTGAAATTGATTTGTTTCACCTTGTATCCTTTGATTGGCGTTATGCCAAAGTGACGCATTCCTCGCACAATATAGAAGCAAAAATTTATTTCCGCCAAAGTATTTTATTTAAGAAATTAAACGTGTTCACAGTAGTGACCAAGCGCATCAATCTACGCTTGAATAAAATTTTAGCCCGAATTTTCATGCGACATAGTAAATAAATTCCAAAATAGTTCCAGATAATGAGAATTACTTATAGAAAACACTACATATTTGAGATAGATGTATTCGCCGGCAATTACAGCATCGTACAAAACTCAAATGGCCAATGGGGAACCAATTCCCTGAAAAATTCAATTCAGGGGAAGTTCACGGAAAATCATTACTGGTGAGAATTTAAAAAATCATGAAATTTTCTGCTTACCAACTTGGTACACCATAGCGAGTGATCACCGATGAGTCTATGTCGAGCGTGAAATTATCAAATGCTATGTTTGAAAAAACCACCTGTAAAGCTCCTCGAAAATTTGCTCATGTGTTGTATGAGAACTGAATTTTAGGAAGTCCCGCTGGAAGGATTTATGCTACGGCATCCTGTCCCAGCCGATGAGCTTTTGGATTGTCGTGTCGAAACGAGATACATCAATATGAGAATGTCGATTGGCTCCGCACCACAAAGACGCCATGAACTGTGCCATGAGCTGGACTGGGGAATGTCCGCGGTTTGAGCCTTGAGCCGGCAAAGGCAATGATGAAAGCTTCTCCTGAAATCAAGATTGATCCATCAAGATTTTTAATAGAGCGAGACCGCCCCAAGTGGTGATCTCGTTATCGACAAATTCAAGACGAAGTGACTCCAAAATGAACCTCCAAAACACTTGAAACTCTCACAGCTTCCATAAAAACAATACTTTGCCCTAATGGAAACCATTAGAAAATAGTACCGCTTTGCAATTGGAGGTAATCCTAATGGAAAATTTGGGTTAAATTTTCTCTGGTTCGCTCCCTTTCTTTTCCAAAAGGCAGCATATATATTTGCCACTTTCGCATAGAGTATTTGGGTCTAACTATAAACACAGGAGTCTGCATTGGCAGTCAAGATTCGTCTCGCTCGCGGCGGCCGTAAGAAGATAGCCTTCTTCAGCATCGTTGCGACCGACAGCCACAATGCCCGCGACGGCCGCTTCATTGAGAAGCTCGGAACATACGATCCGCAGGCCAATCCAAAGCAGTTCAACATCAATACAGCCCGTATCGGATACTGGATTGAGCAGGGAGCTGAAATTTCAGAGACAGTTGCCAACCTGATGCGTCAGGACAAGACAGCCGAGCGTATCGCCGCTGTTTCCGAAGGCAAAGACGCGACGGCGGTTGTCCGCGCACCGGAACGTACACGCAAGGCCAAGAAGTCCAAGACAGCTGCGGCTGCCTAATTTCATGATGTCCGAGCTTGCCTCTGATTATGTGAATATTGCACAAATCGGACGGCCCGTCGGGCTGGGCGGTTGGTGTAGAGTTTTTCCGCAGGGACAGGCGCTAGAGGCGCTCAAGCTTCCAACTGATATTTTGGTTGGCAGCGGCAAGCCCGAGTCAACGGTTACTCTTCGCAAGCTGCGTGGTGTAACCGGCGCTTTGCAGGCAAAGTTCGATGGCCGCGACAACAGCTCATCTGTTGACGAGCTGAAGAATCTGGTTCTATTTATAGAGCAGGCGCAACTTCCAAAGGTCGCTGAAAACGAGTTCTATCATTTTGAGCTCGAAGCTGCGGAAGTGTTTAGTGATCGAAGTGGCGAGCTTATTGGAATTGTTCTTCATGTGAACAACTACCCAACGGTCGATGCGCTTGAGGTTCGTCGGCCGACCGGCCACGTCTTCGAAGTGCCTTTCAATGGAACCGCTGTTCCGCGAGTTGATCGCGAGGCAAAGAAAGTGTTTATCAACGAGGATTTCCTCGAAGAGATTCTTTAGTCCGATATGATCTTTGAAATAGTTACTCTGTTTCCGGGGATGTTTGAAAGCCCGTTCAACGACAGCATAATCAAACGTGCTGTTGAAAAGGAACTGATCTCGATCGGATTTACCGATCTGCGGGATTTCGGAACCGGGCCAAGAAGGTCTGTTGACGATTATCCTTACGGTGGCGACCCTGGAATGCTTATGTGCCCGGGGCCGGTGGTCGAGGCGGTGAAGTCGGCGAAAGCCAAGTTTGCCGGTCACAAGCCGAAGGTTCTTTTCATGAGTCCGCAGGGCGAGCCTTTTTCCCACGCGATAGCAACCGAGTTCGCGCAGGAAAAGTCGCTTGTGATTCTTTGTGGACGCTACAAGGGAATTGATCAGCGGGCACTTGATCTCTGTGTCGATCGCGAGATTTCCGTAGGCGATTTTGTTCTGTCCGGCGGAGAGATTCCGGCGATGGCGGTGGTCGATGCGGTTTCAAGATTGATTCCCGGAGTTCTTGGAAATGGAGAAAGTGCTGGGCAGGATTCGTTTTTCGATGGGCTTTTAAGTCCACCGCAATACACCCGGCCCGAAGAGTTTGAAGGTATAAAGGTGCCGGATATTTTAATTTCAGGGCATCACGAAAATATCAGAAAATGGCAGAAAGAAACGGCTGTGGAAATAACACGGCGCAAACGTCCCGATCTGCTTCGTTAAATGTGTAAACAAGTTTTTCAGGAGGTATAAAATGGCAAAGGGTCTTGACGCGATTATTCGCGGCGTTGAAAAAGAATATCGTATCGACCGTACCGTCGATTTCGGCCCCGGCGATACAGTTGCCGTGTCCGTCAAAATTCAGGAAGGCGGCAAGTCACGCCTCCAGGATTTCCAGGGCGTTGTAATCCAGCGCAACGGTTCGGGTCTTGGAGAGAGCTTCACAGTTCGCAAAGCTTCCAACGACGGCGTTTATGTCGAGCGCGTTTTCCCGTTCAATTCGCCACTCGTTGCCGAGATCAAGGTCGTTCGTCGCGGTCTCGTTCGCCGTGCAAAACTTTTCTATCTGCGTTCACGCATTGGTAGCAAGGCTACACGTATCAAGGAAAAGAAAGAGAAGAAGTAATTCTCTCTTTTTGATAATGTTTGAAAAGGCAGGCTGATAAATTCGGTCTGCCATTTTTGTTTTCTACTTTTCAAAGAAGTTTGGAAGATCCTATAGAAAATCAGAAGGTAGGAGCCCAAAAAGTGCCACACTTTCTAATACAACCATCCTGGGAGATCACACAGGAAGGGGATTTATGTCAATGAAACTATCGAGCGCGGTCTTGCTGATGAAAAAGCCGATAGCCCTTGTTGGGATAAAGAACTTCGATCGCAATTGGACTGTCAAAATGAATGTTGAATGGGCCGATCATCTGCGAATAATTCTCTCAATAATGCTGAACATACCAAAGCCGAACATGTAAAATCAGCTACCAAAACGGAATTTTTATCTGCACTGAAATGAAGAGCGGAGCGCGTGAGGCTCTATCAAACAGTTATCGTTTTACTGCTTCATTTCAACTAAATATTTTTGCGCACGCGGAACATATTCGCTGGCGGGGAACCGGCTGATGAGACGTTGGAACTGTTCGGCAGCGAGGTCGTTTTTGCCCAGACGCATGTAGCACATTGCGAGTTTCATCATGGCATCGTCGGCTTTTTCGGAGTTCTTGTATTCCAGAACCTTATTGAGCGCGGCCACGGCCTGCTGATAATTTCCCTGCGCAAAGAAACACTCGCCGATCCAATACTGGGATTTGTCGGCATAGTCACCGTCGGGAAATTTCTGGATTACCGACGAGAACAGATCGCGCGCCTTGTCGTAGCTCTTCGCATCAAATGTCTGAAGAGCGGTCTGGTACATATCGTAGTCGGAGCCGGTTATCAAAACCGAAGGATCGCTCGGCGAGAATACTGCAGGCTTGGTTGTTGTGGGTTTGTTGATCTTGATCTGAGGCAAGACCTCAATCGCTGCTACCTTCTGGTACAAATCCTTGAACGCCTCGGTGAGCAGCGAAATCCGGTTGGAAAGTTCTTCGATCTTGGCCGGTGAGACCTGATCGACCTGCTCTGACAATCCGACCACGCGGTTGTCGGTTTCGGAAAGCTTGTTGCCGAGCATCTGAACGTCGAGCTTGGTTTCTTGCGCGAGCTTGAGCGCTTGCTCCGAATATTCCTTCACCTGAACAACGTCGATTTCGGGAAGCATGGCTTCGTCTTTGCCGGCGCTTTTCGGCTTGGTCGATGCGCATCCGGCAAAGATCGCGAACATCGCGACGACAAAAATCAATTCGACAATGGCAGATTTCTTTTTTCTCATGGCAGATTCACTCCTGAACAAAACGGGAACTGCGCCAATAGTAGGTATCGACCTGAAGCCGGATTTCCTTGACGGAAATAACATACATTTCCGGACAGATTTCCCGATGGAAATTTTTACGGCCTTTCTGCCATGTGCAAAATCCTCAATTATTGAACCACCCCCGACCCGTTCCGACTTGTCTTTTACGAACGATCAATGACAGTGTGTTGCACTTTTTTGGATTTTTTCATGCAGGCACGAACGGTTTTATTCATATTAGTCCGAAAGATCACCAAATTGCTGTTTTTTGATACAGCAGTAACGATCCTTCCCGAAGGAGCAGTTATGAAAAGTCTGATGGCAACGTCTGCGGCAGTTCTGATCGCAGCCACCGGTGTATTCGCCGCCGGTGCTTATCCCGATACACTTTGGGCCAAGGTGACATACTTCGATTTCCACGATGATGGCAGCTGTCCCGATTTCGAAATGGCCTGGGGCAACGACAGTATCGTCAAAGGAATCGTTCAGGATACATTGGACGCAAACGGACTTCCTCTGTCAAGTCCGATCGCCGCCAACTGCTTTTTTTCGCAGGATGTCCGGCGCTGGTTTACGCAGTGGCAGCCGGGGCAGGTCGCCGATTATTCGCGACCAGTTTATAACGACGTTAACAACGGATATGTTCCTGCCGATGGAATCCGCGTTGCGGGTGCCGGTAATGTTGCTTCGGTTCAAACCGTCGCCTACGATACGAGTTACAAGAACGTGATGCTGAAAGATTCGGTTCCTTTTCTACTGACAAACGCGACCACCGGCACATATTCATACACAAACGACTACTTCTTCCCGCTTGACAAGATGAAAGGCAGCTTCAGCTGTGACCAGCTTGGAAATACGATTTCCCACGAAATGCTTGGGCCGTATTTCACTTATCCGGCACTCGGCTTCGACGATACTTCGCATGATTTCCTTCAGCACAATTTTTCGTTTACAATGATGATGAAGCGCGATTTCATCTACAACAGTTCGCAGGTGCAGAGTTTCAATTTCACCGGCGACGACGACGTCTGGGTTTTCGTCAACGGCAAACTGGTTCTCGACCTCGGTGGAATACATCCCGACATGGGCGGATCGTTCAGGCTCGACACCGGTATTATAAAAACCAAACTGAATC
>CAIOZP010000104.1 GCA_903862805.1 uncultured Fibrobacterota bacterium | reverse complement strand
TCATACACCGACCGGCTCTATGGCGATCCGTACAAAGGCAAGCTCGGCAATCATCACTGGTTCGAGGTTCATCTCGGACTCGAACTCAGCGATCCGCTTGGCACCGGATCATCCATGAATGTGTTGGCACAGATCGGCAAGTCGCGTTTCCTCGAACTCTCGTGGACTCGCCCGATCACCACTACCCCGCTCTCGCTGACTCTGGGCGGAGGTGCCGCATACATTCCTTCGCAACTCATGCCGTGGCTCGGCAAGTACGACTATGTTTACGGACAGGCTAACTACCAGCTCTGGAAATATTCGAAGATTTTTGTCATGAGTAAATACAGTTATGTCAGGCATGAATACGAGTCGGATTTCCATGGATATTTGTATGATGAATCCGGGCATTTGGTCCTTCATGATGACAAAAACAGTCGCAACTATCTTGACTCTATTGCAATTGCCAATCCAAGAGATACTGCATATTACGACACAATAAATGTAAACGACTCCACCAAGAAAATCTATCACTGGTACGGAAATCCTTACCGCAACGTCAAGGCTCCATTCTCGGAAGTCATGGTCTATGCAGGTTTCGTTACCGATCATCGAAACGCGAAATTCAATCCGAACGGCGGCTGGTACTATCTTCTCAAATTGTCTAGCAACGCCTTGCAATCTGCATACGACAAACACAAATATCTCCAGATCGAAAATGACTTCCGTTTATTTCATCGCGGGTTCAGACCCGATCACGCCGTTGCCTACAGAATCAAGCCGATCGTGCGAGTCGGCAGCGGTAGCTACTGGGACGGCATGTATCTCGGCGAAACTACTCTGCGTGGATTCGCGCTTGGTCAGTTCGGCGGAAGCAGCTACAACAACCGCATCCAGCTGAACGCCGAATACCGTCTGCCGCTTTTCAACATGCCGACCATGCCGCTGAAATTTCTCAACTGGTACCACAAAAGCATGTCGCAGTTTTCGTATCGGGTCGATGGCGCATTCTTCGTTGACTACGGCCGTGTCTGGAAAAATCTGGATTCTCCTCTGTATTCCGGCGACGATCCGCAATACGGTCTCTCGGCAGGAGCCGGAATCAGGATCATGGCACCATCGCTCATGAAAAGCGGCTGCATTGACGTCGCCTGGCCTATAGCGTCCAACTACAAACTCGTCTATAGTTCGTGGCAAAGCTATATACCTGCACTGCATGTCTATATTGATATGCTGTTCTGATGTCCTGAAAAAGCTATTTTACTTGTAACATCAACGCGCCTTCACACATTTTATGACAGTGATTTTTTATGCATGGAGACCTGATGCCTTTTTCAGTAAAAACCGGAACCGATTACGACGAGATAAATTCACCGGCACTTGATCTGAAGGTGCTTCGATGCGGAGCCGAACCCTTTAGTCTGAAGCTTCATCATCCGCAACTTGGCGATGTCGGACTTCTGCTCAACGACGATCAGCTCGAAGCAGATCACCACTACTGGAAAAGCCACGCGCCGTTTCTTTTCCCGATCGTCGGCGGACTGGTTGGCGGAAAATCAGTCACCGGAGACGGCCGCGAAATTGCTCTTGGCGGACACGGCTTCGCTCGCAAAACGACTTTTGCTCTTTGCGACAGCGGATCAAATGACCACAGTGCCTGGCTCGAATACTTCATAGACAACAGCATGGTTGCCTGGTCAGACACAAACAAATATCCGTGGAAATTCCGTTTCGGCGTCAGGTTCGTCATCACGGGAAACCGGCTCTACACAGAGATGAAAGTACGCAACCTCGACAACGCGCAAATGTGGTATCAACTCGGCTGGCATCCTGGATTTCATACGCCGGTCGATATAAAACATGGATCGCGAAACGATGTCGAGCTGCTTCTTCCGAAAGGCGAATGTCCGCTTTACGAGTGCGACAGGGATTCCTTTCTCACCGGAAAAGTGGAAACGATAAAGACCGGCGGAGCTTTCCACTTCGACGATCGCGGTCTCGACTACACGTACGTGCTCGACATGAACAATTATGCCGATCGTTGGGCGGCACTGCGCGATCCGCATTCGGGAATAACGACAAAGGTTCTCTTTCCCGACCTGCCGCACCTCGGACTCTGGGCAATGCCCGACTCGCCATATATCTGCATCGAGCCCTGGCAGGGTGCCGACGATTTCACCGAAAAATCATTGTTCGAGAAAAAATTCGGCATCGCTTCGCTTCTTCCAGGAGAGAACGACAGCCGCACGGTTACTGTTGAAATATCCTTCGACGACGGGAATAAAAAATGATCACGATTCAGGAACTGCTCAAGCGGGCCGTTGAGCTTCGTGCTTCCGACATTCACATCACCGCAGGTTGTCCGCCGATGTTCCGTATCGACGGTTTCATCAAACCGGTAAATTCCGATACCCTTTCGCCGGAGCAGTCGCAGCGTCTCGCCTACAACGTGATGACCGAAATGCAGAAGAAAGTTTTTGAACAAAAAAACGAAGTTGACTTTTCATTTGGTGTTCAAAATCTCGGCCGTTTCCGCGCAAATGTTTTCATGCAGCGCGGCGCAACAGCGGCAGTGCTTCGTCAGATCCCCAGCAATATCTGGAACATGGAGGAGCTTGGCCTTCCGCCTGCCTGCAAAACGATGATCTCCCGTCCCAACGGACTCGTGCTCGTGACCGGTCCGACTGGCAGCGGCAAATCTACAAGTCTCGCGGCAATGATCGACAAGCTCAACACCGAACTCGAAGGACACATCCTCACGATAGAAGATCCGATCGAATTTGTGCATAACCACAAAAAGTGCATCGTGAACCAGCGCGAAGTTCACCACGACACCGACAGCTTTTCGTCGGCGCTTCGCGTGGCATTGCGTCAGGATCCCGACATCGTTCTCATCGGCGAAATGCGAGACCTCGAAACCATTTCGGCCGCGCTGACCATTGCTGAAACCGGCCACCTTACCTTTGCGACTCTGCATACCAACTCGGCGGTAAAATCTATAAACCGCGTTGTTGACGTTTTCCCTGCTGATCAAAAATCAACGATCAGGGCACAGCTTGCCATGGTGCTCGTGGGCGTAATGAGCCAACAGCTAATTCCGCGAATAGGCGGCGGCCGTGTTCTTGCCGCTGAGGTCATGATGGCCACCGATGCCGTGCGCGCCATGATCCGCGACGACAAGGTTCACCAGCTTCCTGGCATTATTGAAATCAGCCAGCAGCAGGGAATGCAGACGCTCAATTCCGATCTTGTCAGGCTTGTTGAAAAAAGAGTGATCACCAAAGCCGATGCTTACAATTACACCAACGATCCCGACGGACTTAAAAAAGTTATTGGATAAGCATTCAAGTTACTCCACGAACCACTTGCTCCAGAATCCTTCACGAAGGACAATCTCGTCGCCTTCCCACGAAGCCATGCCTTCAGATTTCAAACGGGTCAGCATTCGCGAAATACTTTCGGGCGTGGTGCCGATCGCATCGGCCACGTTCTTCTTTGAAAGCTGTGTCCGGATATTCTCTTTTTCACCGTAATGCTCACGCAGGAAAAAGAAGAATCGCTGTTCAACATCGCACGATGTCATCTGCCGGATTTTTTCAGCAAGGAATTACAGCGTAATTTCCCGATGGTGATTTTTGTCGGCCAAGTACAGAAGAAATAATCCGCCCCTTAAACATCTACTTAAATTGTTAAACCATGAGCTCATTTAGCGACTACGCCCTCTGCCCTTGCGGCAGCGGAAAAAAATACAAGGATTGCTGTTTCGGTAAAGTAGAGGGCATCCAGAAATCCCCTTGGCAATCCGAAGAACAGCTTTTTCAGATCGCCTTGCAGCACCATCAGTCG
>CAIOZP010000103.1 GCA_903862805.1 uncultured Fibrobacterota bacterium | reverse complement strand
GCGAAATGGACGCATGTATCGTCGGCGGAACCGAAGCCGCGATTACTCAACTGAGCATCGCCGGATTCACTTCCGTAAAAGCTCTTTCGACCCGTAACGAACTTTGCACTGGAGCCAGTGCTCCGTTCGACAAAGACCGCGACGGATTCGTCATGGGTGAAGGCTCCGGAATTGTCGTGATTGAGACATTGGAAAATGCCCTCGCAAGAGGTGCCACGATCCTTGCCGAACTTGTGGGATATGCCGCTACCGGCGATGCCCACCATCTAACCGCACCGGCTCCGGGCGGCGAAGGTGCTGTTCGTGCAATGAAGATCGCGACCAAGCAGGCCGGCATCAATCCTTCCGACATAGACTACGTGAACGCTCACGGAACCTCAACACCGCTCAACGACAAAACAGAGTCGGCGGCAATGGTCGAGTTCTTTGGCGACAGTGCCTTGAATGTGAGTATCAGTTCAACCAAATCGATGACCGGACATCTGCTCGGCGCATCGGCGGCAATTGAATTTATCGCGGCTGTTCTCGCGGTCAAGAACGACGAAATCCCGCCAACAATCAACTACACAACTCCCGATCCGGAATGTCCGCTCAACTACACGCCGAACGTTGCAGTCAAGAAAACCGTGCGTTATGCGATGAGCAACAACCTCGGATTCGGCGGGCACAATTCCTGCCTTATCGTAAAGAAGTATGAGGCTGTTTGATTTAGTCGCGAGATTTTTCGGACGCGGCGGCGGAACTTCCGTCGCCGCGTCTTCTTTTGAACCCGATTCTCAGCTCGGAATTTTCCAGACGAACCTCGGCTACCGTTTCAAAAGCCAGTCAATACTTGAACTCGCGGTCACGCACAAATCATGCGCATCCATCAACGATCGCAAAGGACTCAAGACCAACGAACGCCTCGAATTTCTGGGCGATTCTGTTATCAACTGTCTTGTCACCGAATATCTTTTCGGAAAATATCCTGACGAGGCCGAAGGCAATCTTTCCAAGATCAAGTCGCTTGTTGTAAGCCGCAAAATTCTCGGCGAAGTCGGCTTCTCTGTCGGGCTTGACAAAGTGATAAAACTCTCGGCATCGGAACGCCGCGCCAGCCGCAGCGGAATGAATCCGACCATCGTGTCGAACGCATTCGAGGCCGTGATCGGCGCGCTATTTCTCGACTCAGGAAGTGAAGTCGGTGAAGTGCGGCAGATCCTATCCGATCATCTGTTCACCTGCATCGAAGGCTTCGTGGCCGACGGCGACAACGTGAACCACAAAAGCACGATCCTCGAAATGTCACAACGCGACGGCTACGGCGTTCCGGTTTATCCGGTGTTGTCCGAGAGCGGCCCAGATCACGCGCGCCACTTCGTCGTCGCAATCGAAATCGTTGGCGTCAGACTCGGCGAAGGAAGCGGCTCAAGCAAGAAAGCCGCACAGCAGGAAGCCGCAGCGCGGGCTATCGAGGTTTACGACAAAGAATTCATTGAAAGCAACAGATCCAAAATCCCTCCTCCAGAGGATGACGATTCAGATGAGTGATCAGATTTTGATAGCGCCGTCGATTCTTTCGGCGGACTTTCGCAAGCTCGGCGACGAGATAAAGGCTGTTGTCGATGCCGGTGCCGACCTTATCCATTGCGACATAATGGACGGACTATTCGTGCCCAACATCAGCTACGGCCCGATGATCGTGGAGTGGGCGAAGAAAGCCAGCACTGTGCCGCTCGACGTGCATCTGATGATTGTCGATCCGATCCGCTACATAAAGCACTTCCGCGATGCCGGTGCCGACATAATCACGGTTCACGCCGAGGCCTGCGCCGATCTGCCCGCCGTGATCGATGCCATCAACGATAGCGGAGCGCAGGTCGGCGTTTCGGTCAATCCCGACAAGCCTGTTGATCTCTTTCTGCCCTACCTCGAAAAAATCGACATGGTGCTTATCATGAGTGTCTATGCCGGATTCGGCGGGCAGAAATTTATGCCGGGTGTGCTTGACAAAGTGCGAGCAGTCCGCAGCCGCGCCGAGATGATCGGGCACAACACACTCGCCATTGAAATCGACGGCGGGATCACCGGCGATAACGCTCAGCTTTGCGCCGAAGCTGGTGCCGACATCTTCGTTGCCGGAAGTTATGTCTTTGGTGCCACCGACTATCGCGAGCGGATTGACGCCGTGCGAAACGCCGCAAAAGCCGGTCGCAAATCCGCCGGAGGGAAATCGTGAAAAGCCTACGCCTGCTTGCATATTGTGCAGTTGTGGCAGCGTTGGTTTTTGCATCCTGCAAGAAGCTTCCGACAGCTCCGGCAGGCACGGATCTGAGCGAAATGGAGAGGGTGTATCAGTGCTGCAAGGCGTACAGCATTTATTCGAATAGACTTCCGGCAAATACTGAGACACAACTAAGCTCTTATGATGGGCCACAAAATTTGGTCGATGTGCTTGG
>CAIOZP010000102.1 GCA_903862805.1 uncultured Fibrobacterota bacterium | reverse complement strand
GGTCGTAGAATTTTTCTTCGATTACATCTGACCTTGGTGTTTCCTCGGTACCGTGCGTACCGACCGCCTCATCAGGAATATGGAGTCGAACTGCGTTTTACCGCATTTCCGCTGCATCCTGAAACACCAGAGGAAGGAATGGAGCTCTCCAAGCTATTTGCCGGGCGTGAAGAATTATTTGAGGCCATGCAGACGAAGCTGGCATACGTAGCAGCTATCGAAGGGATTCCGCTTACGAAAAGGACGCGCACCTACAACAGCAGACTCGCTCAGGAACTCGGGAAACTGGCTGAATCTCAAGGAGTAGGCGACCCGTTCCATCGGGCGGTTTACCGTGCCTTTTTCGTCGATGGCATCAACATCGCTTTGATTGACGAACTGTTAATTATTGCCGAATCCGTCGGTATTCAGGCTGTTGAGGCACGGGCAGCATTACTAACAAGGGGTTTCGCTGCAGCGGTCGACGCTGACTGGCAGCGTTCCAGAGATATGAGGATATCCGCTGTACCGACCCATCTATATAAAGTAAAAAGATTCGCGGGGTTCGGTACTTACGATGATTTTGTGAGCTTGATTGGGGTTGGGAAAAGGTAAAATTCAGGTCTCATTACTGATTTTCAGGAACGAATATTGCTCAGAGAATGTTCGATCTTTGACCAGAGTTGAAACGATAGGCCGCGCATTGTCTCACGGCCTATACAATGATGCTTTTTTAGATATGATACCAAAGTGAATGGAGTGACTGCGGCAGATATCCTATTTCTTTTTCGCAGGGGCTTTCGCGGTCTTAGCTGGTTTAGCAACTACAACTGGCGCAACAGGAGCCGGGAATAGATTTTTAAGCGCACTACCAGGAGTAAATTTACCGCTTGTTTTAGCAGCAATCTGCATTTCAGCGCCGGTCTGTGGATTTCTTCCGGTACGTGCAGGACGTGTCACGGCGCTGAATGTACCAAAACCGATGAATGATACTTTGTCTTCAGCCTTAAGCGCGGAGATTGTTGTGGAAATGAAGAGGTTGATTGCTTTTTCAGTTTGTACTTTTGTCATTCCTGACCCTTCAGCGATTGCTGTTACCATATCGGCTTTAGTCATGCTTTTCTCCTGGCAGTGGAACAAACCGGAGGCTATCTGGATGGGATGTCGTCAGGCACTTTCAAATGCCTAATGTCCTTGCCTTTAACCATGAATATAACCATCTCTGCAATGTTGGTTGCATGGTCGGCAATGCGCTCCAGTGATTTTGCTATATACTGAATCGACAACAGACGTTTTATTGCATTTGAATCCTCCAACATAGTGTTTAATAGAACCTCCTGAATATGATTGTTAATATTATTTACAGAACTATCATTGGCACAAACTTTTGCAGCTAAATCTGCATCCAACCGCACATAAGAATCCAGAGCATCATTCAGCATCCCTGATGCATAATAGGCCAATCCGGGAATATCTACATTGATATCCAATGGGGGTTCACCATTTAGCTTGCAGGCCCGTTTGGCGATGTTGGCGCATTTGTCGCCAATCCGCTCCAAGTCGGTCACTATTTTGAGAGCAAGAGTGATATATCTTAAATCCCTGCCAACAGGTTGCCGCATTGCCAGCAATT
>CAIOZP010000101.1 GCA_903862805.1 uncultured Fibrobacterota bacterium | reverse complement strand
GAACAGATTGAACTCTGCCATCGAGGCGAAGGCATTTCCGTTCTGTTCGGAGGTCGCGAGGAACTTGACGTACATCGCATCTGTTCCAGCGTAGGACGAATCGAACATGACCGTGTGCTCACCGGCGGTGGCAGGCAGTGATCCGCTGACCGCTGTCGTCCAGCTTGAATTGTTGGATGAAACAAGCACCTGATAGTCCTTCACATCTCCGTTGGTTCCGCCGTCGTTGCGCGGCCGGTACGAGAAGGCGAGCATGTTGTTGATCGAAACAGATGTCGTGAGAATCTTGTAAACGATGTAGTGCGGATAGTTCGGCGTACTTACCGTGTAATCGGTATGCCAGATCGTAGTCGTGTCGCCGTCGAGAGTCAGCGACGCGGCTTCGCTTGTGCTGTTTTGGCTGTCGTAACTATCGACCGAAATGTACTTCTGCGGAACTCTTACGAGTGTCGGAACAATCGAGAACGCTCCGCTTGTTGCAGTAAGATTTCCCAGCGTCAGCTTAACGGTGTAGCCGTTGCCGGTTCCAACGTCGCTGGCGATTGTCCAGCTGATGTTGCCTGTAGCAGCGGCGGTTCCGAGCGATTTTACAAGCGTTCCGTTTTTGTAGAGTTCCGCAGTAATCGTTCCGGTTTGATTGGTACTCCAGGTGACCGGAACTACTGCTCCGACATTGTATGAAGTTCCTGTTGGCGATGTAAGGCTGATGTATGGCGCTGTGCTTGTATCAATCACGAAATCCCAGATGCCGAAGCCCCATGTCGAGAACCTGATCGTGTTGCTTGCCGAAACGTAGCAAGCAAGCATTCCACTGAAGAGCGGCGCGCCGCTTCCGGATGCATCGTACCAGGTTTTCTGCTGAACGTCGAAAACGTACGGGCCGGCAAGGGTCGAGGCAAAAACCAAGCGGCCGGTTTTTTCTCCGACAAGGCTTCTCACCTGAGTGTTGGGAAGTCCGGTTGTTACATTGCTCCATGTTGTTCCGCCGTCGGTAGTGAGGATTGATGTCACACTGTTGCCTGTCTTTCCGGCGAACAGCGCGACATTGGCATCGGTAGGAGATCCCCACCCGTCACAGTCGCCGCCGCTGGTCGATGCAGACATCGCAACAGATTTTCCGGCATCCCATGAACTGCCGCTGTTGGTTGATTTGTAAACAGTGCCACCGTGAAGCACCCAGAGGTTCGCCGGCGTCTTCTGCGACTGCGCAATTGCCGCAACATTGCCGCCACTTCCGAGCGAGTAGTTTGTAGAACTGAATGATCCGCTGTAAACCACTTTCGTGACGCCGCTGTTGAGCGCCCAGACGGTTGTCGATGGCGAAGCGCAATCGACGTGAACGTCCGAAACGGTCACGCTGGTTGTCGTGCTTCCGGCGTTTGCGTGCGGATTGAAGGTGCTTCCGCTGTAAAGCGGGAACGGTGCCGTGATCGTTGTGCCCGAACACTGCCAGCCGGTTGTTCCATCGCCGCTGAATATGCTTCCACCGTCGCCACCTGGAGACTGAAGCGTGGTGAGGATCGGTGTGCCGAGCGTTCCGCTGGTTGTCTGCCAACCCTGATCCTGTGTGCCGAGCTGGAAGTGGTCGGGATTATTTGCGCCGCAGACCATTGCGTTGTCGTAATCTTCGACCGTTGCACAGGTGCCAAGCAGATTTATGTCGTAATAGACGCTGTCGGGCCCATAAGATCCTGCCGGATAATGCCCAGCAATCCATTCCTTGCGTGAGATGAAAATTCCGCCATCTGTTGCGCGAACCGAAAAAAGATTGCCGGATTTATCGTAAAAGAAATGTGAACCCTGAATATCGGGATGAAGATAAATGCGGAGCTGGTTCTCTTGAGCGGCAACGCTGCCCTGATTCTGCTGATAAAGTCCCCAGTTTGTGTTATCAACGATCGTGGTGTTCAGGGTGTCGATTGACAAGGTCGGATGAGTATATCCTGAAATGGCGATTTTCGGATCTTCCGGATTCACGCCGAAGAAAGAGAAGCATGACATCTCGCACTGCGACGTGTAGTAATACGAGGTCGGGTATTTGCGAATCCATGTCGTACCTTCATTTGTGGAAATCCAGTAGGGCTGCTTGTCGGTTCCGGTCGCTCCGCTCTGTCCGTTGCATGTGAAGTACATGACACGAGTGTCGCCTTCAATGCAGGAGTTTTCGTCGGTCTGGAAGGAACTGATGGTTCCGCGTGTCGTAAACGATGAGCCGTTAAGTTTCATGAAGACACCGCCGTGAACCAAATAGACGTTTGATGAACCCGGCTGGCTTGCGTAACGTGGCGAATACATGCGACTGACCGCGCTGCTTCCAAGGTCGCAGAGTTGTGTGTAGGTGCTTGCCGAATCGGTGGAGACATAAACATAGCGACCGTCGGTTGCATAGAAATTGTGAGTCTGCCGGTTCACGATAGTGGCGTAAACCATCGACGGAAGTCCGCCCGATTTTGTCCACGTAGCACCGGCATCATCGGAATACCAGACCGGACCGTTTTCAATTCCGGCAACAACGCGGCGTCCTCCGGAATGCGGAATTACAATAAGGTCGCGATAACGGTTGGGGAACCGCCCTGAAATACAATGGAAGTCGTCGCCTTTTATTGTGCCCTTCCAGATGTATTGCAGCGCGCCGTAATGACCGCAAGTCACTCCGTAGATCGTGTCGGTGCCGTCGTCCATTTCACAGAACTGCCACGCACCCGGCATATTGAACGGCCCGCGACAAACCCAGTGTCCGGCCAAAGCGCCGTTTGCGAGAGTCTCGGTTACCGATCCGCCCGAAGCGCCCACTGCCGAATGAGATGTGCGCAGTTTAGCCATGCGCTGTTCAAGAAAAGCCTGCTGAGCCGCAGCTTCTTCCGGAGTCCAGGCCGCATGTTTTGAAGGATCAAAACCCTCGTCGGCATCGCTACCTCCGTTACCGCCAAGAAGTACCGGCCTCTGCCAGATTGTTCCATGGCTGTCACCTTCGATACTGTTGAACACCGTTCGCTTGACCCAATGTTCAATGGACTCTTTTATATCCCCGTCATTTTGCAAGAATGCAAAACCGGCAACAGTCAGGCAGACCGCCACAAGCGGAAGCACCACCATAATTTTTTTCATGCGGAACATTGGAATCTCCT
>CAIOZP010000100.1 GCA_903862805.1 uncultured Fibrobacterota bacterium | reverse complement strand
GTTTCGGAAATGAGCGGCGAGGAACTGAAGGATGTTCCGCATGGCGCCTGTACATTGAAGAAAGGCTGACCTCCCGCGCCTGGTACCGCGATCTTCAGCTTCGCGCGGGCTTTTCCTGCAACGTGCAGAAGAGAAACATCGGGATTGCGTTCGAGGAACAACGCCACGTCGAATTCTTCGGGAGAAATTTCGGCGGCGATCTCGTTCATGCGCGGTGAATAAAGCCAGCAGTCGTTTTCGGTGTATTCGATTGTCCGCACGCCTGTCTGAAGCGATTCGAGAAATCCGCCCATTCCGGTTTTGCAGACTTGCAGGATTTCCGGCGGTTCATCTGTACCTGACAGAGAAAGAATATCGGGCAGACAGAAAAGCGCATGTTCAAGATTTTCGGGAAGGAAGATCAGAAACTTTTTCGCCGATTTGAGATCGTCGGGAAGATGAAAAGGTTCTCCATGATTCTTGTACGCGGCACGTCGGGCCAGCGACAAGCGGAACCGTTTTCCGGCAAGTCTGACTAAATGGTATCTGAAAGGTTTCTTCTCGGTGCCGTACTCGTTCGGCATCATTATCCCCGCATAAATTTTCGCAGAATTATTTTGGTGACACTTGCACGTCAATTAATATAATGAGTGTCATCGCATTTTTGAAAACTGTCTTTTGTAAACGGAGCCTGTTGATGACTGCTAACAGTAAGCCGCAAGGCGGGACGATAACCATTCCGAGTCTGATCGAGTTCATTGAACTTGTCATTTACGCCATCCTGACTCTCGCCGCTGCCGCCGGACCTCTCGACGGACTCGTCGCATGGCACTCGATGAACCTTCCTTATATTGGGCAGGTTCAGAATATTGGGCAGGTTCAGATGCAGGTTCCGCTTTTCGGTTTGGTCTTCGCAGTTGCGGTAGCACTATTTGTTTACATCGGTCGCCGCCGCCCCGAAATAATCCACCAGCCGCGCTGGGCAATGTTGTTCACGCTTTATGTCACCGCGGTGGTACATGCTTCGACAGCATACGATCTTCCAGCCAAGTACCCTTTCAGCCCGCTCTGTTCGCTGTTCTACGCGGTGCTGATAATCTTCGGTGCAACAGGCCGTGCGAAAATCTACATAACCGTTTTCATTCTCATGCTGATCGGAGAACTCATTCCAGTCGGCCGCTTTTTCTTCACCAATCTTCAGTCGCAACCCGATGGGATTTTCCAGAGTGTCTCTTACCAACTCGGAGAAATGCTGCCGTCATTTTTCCTGATGGGCGCTTCCGGACTTTGCACACTTTTCATGGCGCCATTCCGTGTGATTGTCAAGAAGGTCGAGACCTCCGAGAAGCAGGGCCCCGCCGCGAAGAAGGCTACCCGTGAAACCGGAATGTTCACTGTTGATCGCGGCGAAACGGCTTCGATGGACTACGATCCCAACAAGTCCGGTGTCTATTCGATTGACGAAGGAGAATTTCAGAAGATGCGCGACCTCACGGTCAGCGACGAACTGCGTTCCCTCGTTTACTTCATGTACAAGAATTTCTCGGTGCATTCTGCGATCTGTTTTATCTACGATGCACAGCAGCGTGTCTTCACAATCAACTCCGCCGAAACACATTCGCCAGGAAGTATCAAAAGCAATGTGCGGATCCCAGCCGGTCGTGGCGTGGTCGGCAACATCGCGGTCGAAGGCCGTTCGTTCGTCAGCGGTGACATCATGCAATACAATGTCGGTCTCGGTTATTACTCCCAGCCGGAATCCATATATTCGATCCTCGCGGTTCCGATCATCAACTATGACGAGCATCATCAGCCGAAGGAACTTCTTGGCGCGCTCGTGGTTGACAGCAAGGACAAGCTCGCCTTCCGCGACAACCACCGCGACACAATGAACCGTTTCGCGCTGATCGCCGCCGCATTGATCACGAACATCCGCGGTCGTCTGTATCAGCAGCGTGCCGCCGGTCAGTTCCAGATTTTCTACGAAGCCGGTCGCCATTTCGTCGATGTGCATAAAGCGGAAGATGTGCTCGATACGCTGTTCTCGATGATCATCAGCGTGACGCCGTTCACCCGTGTTGTTCAGATTGAAAGTCACGCCGAAACCGGCATGTACACACTTCGCAAGATCGCCGGCAATCCGGCAGAACTGAAGGAAGGCATGACCTTCCCGATGAACGAAGGTCTTTATTCGACAGCGCTCAAGACACGCAACATCGTTTACTTCGCCAACTACGAAGCACAGAAAGCGCATCCGACCGGACAGAGCCTCTACCGCTTCATGCCCGAAGAACCGCCGAATCCCGACATCCGTTCGTTCATGATAATCCCGCTTGTTGCAGGCGGAGAGGATGCGACGGCGAGCTGCCTCATCTCAGTCGAGAATGCCACCCCCAACATGTATCAGAGTGAAGCCGGAAAAATCATAGCAACCCTCGTTAGCAACGCGGCCGTCGCATATCAGAAAGCGCTTCTGTATCACAAAATGGAATTGCTTGCAACAACCGATGGTCTCACCGGACTTTGCAACCACAGAACCTTTCAGGAAAATCTCCACAAGGAAATCATTCGCGCTCATCGCTACCAGCATCCGCTTTCGTTGTTGCTGCTCGACATCGATCATTTCAAAAAGTTCAACGACACATACGGCCACCAGATCGGCGACCTTGTTCTGCAGGAAGTGGCAAACTGCCTTCGCAAGGTTGTGCGTGAACACGACATCGCGGCACGCTACGGTGGCGAAGAGTTCGTGGTCATCATACCGGAAACCGCATCGGCCGCTGCTGCAAGCATAGCTGACCGCATCCGCAAAACGATAGAAACGCATGCCGTCTTTACCGAAGGAAAAGAACTGACGATCACTGTCAGCATAGGCTGCGCAACAATTCCAGAACACGCCGGTCTTCAGGCAGAGCTGATCGAAAAGTCCGACAAAGCCATGTATTTCAGCAAGAAGAACGGCCGCAACCGTGTGACGATTTATTCGAAGGAAATGGGTTGAGATTTTAATAATCCTGTTCTTCCTGAAATCCCTTAATCGTCTTGAACCTTGATTAATGGGTTTTCAGGATTGCCTTGATTTAGAAATCATGAAAATC
>CAIOZP010000099.1 GCA_903862805.1 uncultured Fibrobacterota bacterium | reverse complement strand
CGCCGCAATAGCGCCCTCGTATTTTGGAAGAGCGGCGTCCATGGCCTCGAGATTTTTCTCTTCAAGAACATCTCTGTACGACTGAGCATCAGCCGTTGACATTCCTTTAGGAACAGGTGCGTCCTTGAAAATGGCGCCGACTTCTTCAAACAAATGACCTTTCATATAAGCCACATGCATGAATTCGTCTTTCGATTTGTCCACCCACTCATTTTTAATCTTCTGATCATATGCGGTTTGAACAACCCAACCGAATTTCTCCATCGCCTTGTCATAGTATTTTTCGAGGCTGGAAATAACCTTGATCTTGCCGGCGATCTTCTGCTCTTCCGAACCGAAAAGCGTCTGATCTCTCACGTCGGCTGCAAACTCAACGAAACATTCGCCAATTTTGTAGGTAGCACGCAATGTGTATTCACCAACACCGAGTCCGATGGCCTGTGCGTATGCCTTGAGAACCGGCTCAAGCATGGCCGTTTTCTGGTCGATTTTTGCCTTGAGTTCTTTCTCCGTCTTGCCGACAAGTTTTACTTCTTCCAGCTCACGCTGCTTAATATCTCCAAGCATGAAGTATGACTTCGCAACTACGCCAACATCGAAATCGGCCTTGCCTTTGAATGTCTCGTAGATGGAAATCGCACTGCTCGCAGTTTTTTCGGCGTCTGCAAAATTCTTCATGTCTGCATAGGCGTCGGCGGCTCTTGCGAGCGCATCAATCTGGCGGGACTTGTCACCAGTGTACTTGGCGGCGTAATCTGCAAACGCCTTGGCCATCGCCACATTGTCGCCAAGTGCAGAATCACAAAGACCGACCGAATATGCGCCTTCACCAGCATCTGGAGATTCGGGATATTTACTCGAAAGCGCAGTATAAACCCTGATAGCCTGCGCGTAGAGTTTGCCCTGCTCGTACATATAACCTGCGTTATACAGTGCCGTCGGAGAATTCTTGTCTGCCGGATAAAGAGCCGCAATAAGTTCGTTCATGGCACCGGCAGAATCATACATGTTCGCCGATTTGAAGCACTCGCCCGCAGCAGAAAGGCTTGGAATCGCATAATCGCTTTTCTGCACCTTCTTGGCAGCGGCCAGATAGACATCCGCAGCGGCTTGAAATTTTTTGGCATTTTTCAAGTCTGTTGCAGCACGAACGAAAGCGTCTTCCTTCAGCTTCGACGCTGGAAACTTGTCAGCCAAGGTCTTGAAGACGTCGGCTGCGCCATCGATATTGTTCAGCTTCTCATATGTGACACCAGCCTCATACCAACCGCGCTCTGCAACCTCGCTGGTCGGGAATTTTGCAAAAATAGACTTGAACTTGTCAACCGCACCGCTGAGATTCCCAGAGGTACGAAGTGCATCGGCCTGCTTGAATATCGCGGCCGAAGCAAGGCTGGCCAATTCAGCATATTCCTTTGAGTCCTGCTTCATACCCGCCATCAGCTTGTCGTAAACTTCGAGAGCTTTTCCGTACTCATTCATCTCGGTATAGGTGTTCGCAACCATTCTCATACCTTTACCATAGATAGAATCGGTTGGCGGAACAGCGGTAAGTATGCTGTTATATTCGGCGAGAGCCGCTGGCCAAGCTTTTGCGCTGAAAGCAATGTTTCCCGCAATGAACAGAACCTCGGACGTCGTGGTGCTCTTGGGGAATTTCTTCGCAAAAAGATGAATGAAATCGATCATAGCCTTGGTCTCGGCGAGGTCGTAGGACTGCGCCTCCGAAACCCCTTCTTTGGCCACGCGCTGCTTGCGCAAATTGTCCATATTCACGATTGCATTGTAACCGGCATCCTCCTGTGAAATCGCCACAGGCGAAGCCTTCTGCTTCTCTTTCTTCATGCGCTCAAGCTGATCGGCGTCTGCACCAAGAGTATCAAGCTCCGACTGAAAGGCAGGATATTGGGAAAGATCCTGAGTTGCAACGAACATGTAGGTATCTGCAGCCTTCTTGTATTCTTTAGCGGCATTGTAGATTTCAGCTAAATAGTATTTGTACTCGTAAGACTTCCACTTGTCTTCGGGAAACATCTCCATAAACTGATTGTACCGTGCAATTGCCTTGTCGCGCATATTGCTGTTCTTGGACTTCTGGAACTCCGAGTGATAGTAAATCGGAATCGCCGAAAGCGCCTTGCGAACTTCGTCTTCGCCCTTTGCTATCGCAATCTTGTCGGAGGAATTCTGGTTGTACCATTCACTTCCGGGCTTGTAGGTGTCAACCATCTTCTCACGTGCGTCATTTGCATCCACATATTTCTTCTGGATGACATAACATGCGATAATCATTTGACGGGCAATAGGTGCGTCCTTATAATTCGGGAATGCCTTGATCGCAGACTCAAGCGCCGGAATACACTCGGCATACTGCCCATGGTTGAAGTTCTTTATACCAATATTGAACACAACAGACGGCTCATAAGGACGCCCACCAATTTTCTTGAACTTGGAAAGCGCGACATCTGCACCACTGGGCATATCGGAATAACAAATCGAGATGTACTCGATTGCCTCGTCGCGAAGATCTTTTTTGGGAAACTCGTTTGCATCGCACTTGTCAACATAGGTGAAAAACTGCTCAACTGCCTTGTCGAGATCGCCCTGATTGTAATAAACTTCGCCTTTTGTGTAAGTCGCACCTTCGAGAATTTCAGGCGTCACTTCGCTTTCATTGATCTTCTGGAGGTGATCCATCGCACATTTGAAATCTCTATCGAGGAAACAGAAGTCGGCAAGTCGGAAATGCGCCGCAGAAGCACGAACGCTATTCGGCTTGTGCTGAATCAGATCCGCAAATGCCTTTTTGGCATTATCTATATCGCCATTTACAAGGTAGATGCTTCCAATCTGGAAATATCCCTCATCAGCCAGAACATAATCGGGGTAGGCCGCAATCGCTTGACGGTACATGTTGAGTGATTTGTCGTAATTGGGACGTGGATTGAGCGGTTCCTTGCCCTGATGAGTTTTCTCCCACTTGGTCATGGCCGCTTCGTAGTCTTCACGGGCCTTTACATATCCGTCGCGGCACTCCTCATAATAAAGCTTGCCAAGAGTGTACATAACATCGGCGCACTTGTCGCTCTTGACTCCACCCTTGCACGTTGAAAGAATCTTTTCGTATCGGGCAACGATCTCGCCGTTCGACTGGCCGGCATCGTCACTTGATGTATTCTTCTTGACCTCTTCGTTGGTTTTATTGATGATTTCGGTCTTTTTTGCCTGAAGCGCCTGAATCTTTTTCAGAAGCTCGGCTTTCTTCTTGTCTTCATCTGATTGAGAGTAAACAGACTGCGGTGCCAGTAAACCTGCAACACAGCACAAACCTACAACTGTTTTGATGACACTGCTGAATCTTGGCATATCCTTGAAATCCCTCCGATACCTTATATTGCCGATTACGGCGGATCAATTCCCGTTAGAATTCTGTAGTTGTTTCAACTGTTCCTGAAGCTGTTCGAGTTCCTTGTCAACTTCCTGCGTCTTCTTGGCGCCCTCATTGACAATCTCGTTGGCCTTTTTCTGACCGAGAGCCTTCGAGGCCTTCGCCAAAGCATACTCGGCATCGGTCTGGATCTGATCTTTTCGGCGGAAGAAGTCGCGGCTGTTCTCCACATCTTCGACCATGTTGAAATACGCACTTACCGAATGATCGTAACTTTCAAAAGACGATTTGAAACCACCGCGCTCATCAAGAACCTTCTGTGATGGCTTACGCATTGCATTCTTCAAAATAGACTGGGCAGTAGGATCAAACTGCTGCTGCGACCGCGAAAAATCCGCCTTTGCAGCAGTGAGGCTGTCATCATTACGGAAATTGGCCTTACAAAGTTCAATCGCTTTCTGAAGTGCTGCACTTGCATCCACCGGATCATTTGCAATGAGTTGCGCGTAACCCTTTAGCAAATAGGCCTCTGGAACCATTGAAGATTTGGGAAGCACAGAAATCAATTGATTCACCACAGCAAGACATTCCTGCGCACGGTTAGCCTTGATCCAAGACCAACCTATACCTATAAGTGCCTGATCGTAGTAAGGTGTACCGTCCGGAACACGCTTGAAAGCCTCTACTGCATTCTTTAGCTCGACCTGCTCGAAATACAGCTGACCGAGCTTATTGTCTCCGGCTGCACGGAGCAACACAAGCGAAGGATCACTGCTTGACGAATCAGAAACCACTGCCTGCAAATTCTGAATAGCCGCAGGAACCTTGCTGTTGTCGATATTGATAGCTGCAAGCGTATATTGCGCGTAAAGGTACGAAGCCGCACCTTTCTTCACGTTTGAAAGCAACTGTGTCGCGCCGGAAATATTCTTGCGCTGGAACTGGATCTGACCCGCGACGTAATCAGCATCGGAACGCACTTCGCTCTCAGGATAAAGGTTGACGATGAAAGAATGATTCTTGAGGGCATCGTCAAATTTGCCTTCACGGTAGTCGAGCAATTCAAGTCCATACAGGAAACGCGACCGCGTTGCAGATGTCGGATAATCGGCAAGCCCCTGTTTGAAAACCTGACGGGCAATGCCGTTGAGGTATAGGTGACTGTAGCAATCGCCCATGTAGAAAGTCACGTTGTCGCTGAGATGGAAATTGGGATAAAGCGCAAGCACTTTGCCGAATGCAAACGAAGCTTCCCAATACTTGCCAAGGGTGTAGAGCCGCATAGCCTCGTTATAGTCGTTCATCGGTGCCATGACAAGAAGCTCGTACATGCGCTTTGACTCACGCTGTTCGCGGGTCTGACCGAAATCGAGACTTCCCTTGGCCATTGCGGTCATACCGCGCTTCGAGTTGACCGATAGTATATCTGCGAAGCTGTATCCGAGATCGCCGTCAATGCTGAAGAAATTGATTCTGTCTGCAACAGGGATCATGAAATTTAGGCGGCCGCCGATGTAAGGAATCGTGTTGTTGTCCCAGCCGGCCTTGATCGTGACCAAAGGAATCAGAACGAATTCTCCGTGGGCGCTCATCCTGAAAGCCGTCTTGGCATTCTGGACTGTTGCCTGAGCGGAATTTCCTCCGACACTGGCAACCGTTTTACCCCACCCGCTCATTGCGCCATCGAGTGTTCCTTCCAAACCAAAAACAAGCCGTTTGTAGAGCGGCCCGCCAAATGTGTACCGCGCTCCGAAACGCAGACGGGAGTTCAAAGCTTCTCTCGTTCCGTCGTCGTACTTTACAACAGGAGGTTTGATGTCTTGGAGCATGGCACTGAATCCGAGATTGCCGAAACGGTAGTTATCAACCGCGTCGAGATAAAGACCTGCATCGAGACCCCAGCCCGGCATTGTTTTGTCGGTAGAGACTGCCGTGGACTGAACACCAGCAGCCGGTTCCGTCATGAAGAAAACCTTTGGGTTCACACCCACGCTCAAAAACGGAAGCACCTTGAAAGAAGCATGTCCGACGATCCATTGTTCGCCATAATGGCCGGTGCTTCCTGACTGAATATCCCCGTTGGCATCCAGTGAAGCCTTGTCGTATTTGATCATATCGCCGAGCCAGGTTGCGCCGAAAGTGAATTTCGTGCGAACTGGTATTATAAGAGAACCCTGCTGGTATCCCATTTTCTTGGAAGTATTATCGAAATCAATACCCCATCGATAGGCACCGAACTCGAAATGAGGCTGATTTACCCGCCAAAGAAGCGCTGGGTTTATCATTCCGGCAGACCACTCTGACACGTTCTGAACATAGTCGGCCTGCATATATGGCGCTGAATAACCGCCACTGGGCTGAAGCGCCAATGTTTGAACCGACATCACACCGACCAAAACCGTAGCTGCCGCCACCAAAGATCTGGCTGAATGCATACTTGCGCTTACCTTAGCTGATTTCACTCGCTTCTCCAGTGCTTTCATTTGATCGGCACCACCTCGACACGACGGTTCTTGTAACGGCCATCTTCGGTGTCATTGCTTGCGATCGGCTTTGTTTTGCCATACCCGCGAGCAACAACCCTGTCCGCTGCTATACCACGCATCACAAGATAATTTGCCACCGATTTCGCACGCTCGTACGAAAGCACCATGTTGTACTGATCGTTGCCCTGATTGTCGGTATGACCGGCAATCTCAACCTTCACATTTGGATAAGCCTCAAGACTGTTGTAAACGTTTTCAAGTACAGTGTACGACTCTTCGAGAAGTTCGGCGCTGGCCGTCTTGAAGTTCACCCCACGAAGAATGAGCGACTGCTTGATCTCCATCGGCTTTTCGTCAGGACAACCGTCTTCATCTTTGTAGCCGTTATATGTTTCCGGCTGCATCGGGCACTGATCTACGCTGTCAGGAATTCCGTCAGCATCGTTGTCGTAGTCGGGACAGCCGTCTTCGTCCTGATAACCGTCGAGATCCTCGGCGATATTGGGACACTTGTCTTTATCGTCAGGAATTCCGTCGTTATCGTTGTCGTAGTCGGGACAACCGTCTTCATCCTGAAATCCATCCTTGTCTTCCGGAACATCGACGCACTGATCAACATCGTCAGGGATTCCGTCGCCGTCACGATCAGTTGACAGCTCGCGAGTCGCCTGTTCGGTGATCAATCCAATGTCTGCTCCACCTTCGCCGCGATTCTTGCACTGTGAAGACTTGCGCACGAAGAAATTGTACGTCGGGTGCAGAGGATTTTCGTAAACAGGCTCAAACGGGAAGTTAGTCGGACTTGCCGCAGATCCCACAAGATTGTGGCTAACGCGGTTCGCATAAAAATCGTTGTAGATCACACGTGTGCGTTTGGCTTCGGGGCTTACAAAAACGCCATACTGAAAATTGCGGTCGAGAATATTGTTGTGAATAAGGACTTCCGTACGATGCGCACAGAAGATTCCGCAGTAACCGTTTTCGACAAGAACGTTGTGGTCGATCGAGGTGCGCATTCCGCGAACACCTTCAAGGAAAATGCCCGTCCATCCGTTGCGATATATAACGTTGTTGTGAATGTTGGGAAGTGATATCAGCGCATGAATCCCAGTGCCTTTATTGTCAACGATGAAACAGTTCTTGATAGTCGCGCGGGTGTTTTTACAGAGTATGCCGGTGGTGCCGTTTCTAATGGTGAGATTTTCTATGGAATCTCCGTCTGCGGCCACGATACATGGCCCTCTGCGCAATCCGTCGATAATTGCTCTCGTACGCTCCTGCCCCATGATGACGACATTTTCGGGGAGGACAATATTCTCGTGGTAAACGCCGTTGGCGATATAGACCGTGTCGCCTTCGCCTACCTGAGTCAATGCCTGATAAATTGTGTGGTAATCCTGAGGAACCACATACTTCTTGCCCGCGAACACACTTACCGCGGCAACCAACAACAGGATCAATGCAAGACAGCGACGTTCGATACGGTGCATATTCTCCCGGCTTCCTGAAATCCACTGCATCCAAACGGATTTCAACAGAACTTCATCTGTGGATACGAAAAGCAAAATACCTATGACATTGACAGTTGTCAACAGACATTCACGTTATGTCACAGCTCCTTGAAACAATGTCATAAATAAAACAAGGCTGAAATGTCCGCAAGGCAATTCTCCTTTTTCCCCCAAGATCAGATTTCTCATTCGCTGCCGCGTAAGCCTCGGAATTTTCAGAGATTCTATAAAAAGAAATCATGCGCACGCTATGCGACACGGGGATTGCTGCTCAGCCGAATCAGCTACGGAATCTCTGTCAGACATTCTGGAGAACAAGCACTCTCATACAATAGAGAAAGATTTCGGATTCTGTATGATGTTTTCAACAAAGTAATTTTCCGGTGAACAGCGCATAAAGAAGCGACTTGACAGGATGCAAACAAAGCAACATCAGCCGCCACCGCAGAAACCTGTGCAAGGACAAACCCAATCAACGAACTGCCGCAGCGGCGGATTCCGTGAGGCCATACAACATCCACGTGCCGGAGGCAATTTCCTCGCGGCGGGAACGCAACAGCGCGAGGAAGTCCTTCAATCCGGTGGGCTCGTTCCCGTTGGCGTGGACAAGAACGATCGCCCCGTCGGAAATCTTCTGGCCCTTGGCGAGCCAAGCATTGGATCCGACCGGAACCAAACCGAGCGACTCGACACCGGTAAAAATCCTGTGATCCGAAACAAGCCCAGGGAAGCGGAAGAAAACTGTCGGGACAAGTCCGGCAAGGATCATTCTTCGTTCGAGACCGAAAACTTCCTGCCGCATATTGTCGCCAGGTTCGAGCATGAAGTTCGAAGAAAAACATTTTGTTTTGTCGTAAGGATGACGGTCGGTGTGATTGATCCATGTAATATCAAGCAATCCGTTCTTCTGCATTTCAATCAGGCGCATCAGTTCGGGACGATGTTCCTCCATCCACAAACCGCTTAATGAAATAGCAACCGGAACCGGCCGCTGCCTCCTGTCAATTGACAAAAGAGAATCGAAGAACCACATGTCTGGTGGCCGGTGCGATGGACACATGTCGATTGTCAGAATAACTCCGTGCCCCGAAACCGGAAGATGCGTCAGCCCGGCATCCTGAAGCGAATCCGGATTTATATCGGCATCGGCTATCAGCCTCTGATATGGAAGCGACGCAAACACCTCTGCGATGCTATCGGAACTACAATTGACAAACGAGCAGAGTTTCGAGGAAACCAGCGAGGTGTGAAGCGTGTGCGGATTCACCGCAAGGTAGCAGCGATCCTGAGCCGAATCAACCGTACGCAAAGCAACCAGTGTGTCTGCTCCGAAATACAGAAGACCTTTGACCGGCTTGATCTCAATCGCAAAACACAAGGAAATGCCAATCAGGATCAGCAGCAGAACACGCCGCACGAAAATTACCGCTTGTCAATATTGACGAATGGACGATGCTTCTGGCCGGTGTAGATCTGGCGCGGGCGGGTGATCTTGGCCTTCTCGTTGTCGTAGAATTCTTTCCATTGAGCAATCCAGCCCGGCAAGCGCCCAAGCGCAAACATGACCGTTAGCATGTTGGTCGGAATTCCCATCGCACGATAAAGAATGCCTGTGTAGAAATCGATGTTTGGATAAAGTTTCCGCGAAACGAAATACTCGTCTTTAAGTGCGATCTCTTCGAGTTCCCGCGCTATGTCAAGCAAAGGATCGTTGAGGTTGAGCTTGCGCAAAAGATCGTCGGCCATCTTGCGGCAGACACGGGCACGCGGATCGTAGTTGCGATACACGGCGTGGCCAAATCCCATGAGCCGGAATCCGTCCTTTTTATCTTTGGCCATTTGGACATATTTGCGAACATCGCCGCCGTCCGCTTTGATGCGCGACAACATCTCGATCACCGCCTGATTTGCACCGCCATGAAGCGGGCCCCAAAGCGCACAGATACCTGCCGAGATAGACGCATAAAGATTTCCACGGGCACTGGCGATAAGACGCACGGCCGTTGTCGAACAATTCTGTTCGTGATCAATATGCAAAATGAGAAGCTTGTTTAAAACCTTTACAACATCTGGATCGATCACATAGTGACGCACCGGCGAACTGAACATCATATTCAAAAAGTTTGCGCAATACGAAAGATCGTGGCGCGGATAAACAACCGGCTCGCCAAGTGATTTCTTGTACGAAAACGCGGCGATTGTACGAACCTTCGAGATAAGTTTTGCCGCGGTCTCGACAAAATCGCCAAGTTCATTCCCTACAGAATAGAAACTCGAAAGCGAAGTAACCATCGACGCCAAAATCGCCATCGGATGGGCATCGGCGGGAAAGCCGGTGAAGAAATGCTGCATGTCTTCGTGGATCAAAGAGTGCTCGTTGAGATGCCGCGAGAAATGCGCGAGCTCTTCGCGAGTCGGCAGGTATCCGTTGACAATCAGATAAGCCACTTCGATAAAACTACAGTTCTCGACGAGATCAACGATGTCGTATCCACGATGACGAAGGATGCCCTTCTCGCCGTCGATGAATGTGATGCTGCTCTGGCAACTTGCCGTGTTCTGGAAACCGTTGTCATACGAAAGATGACCCAGCTTCGATATTCCCGAAATGTCAATACCCGAATAGCCCTCGGTGCCATGCACGAGCGGCAGTTCCACACTCTCGCCACGAAGGCTGAGAATTGCGTTTTCGATATCCGACATCGACTGACTCTCCTGTTTCTTGGATCGAAGCGTCGTGAATATAGCTTAATTCAATGGCAGGAGGGAGCTACAAAGATCCGAATAATTCAATGCCACACGCCCAATCCCGCCGAAAACCTTTTCGGTTCTTCGTAGAATTTCGTGAAAACGTCACGATGCAGACTTAATGGACATATCCAGCTTTCCACAAAAGAAAAGTAT
>CAIOZP010000098.1 GCA_903862805.1 uncultured Fibrobacterota bacterium | reverse complement strand
GAAGATTCGGTCGATGTAATTCCACTTACGTCCTACACAGATTTTTTACCTGCAACGATGGATGTTCCGACATCAGACAGCACAATCACGCTCTCGCCGAATATGCCGAAAGTCGCCCGTGATATTATCAAATCGTTTACCTGGCAGATCGATACCGGTGCGGCCGTTTCCTGTTTGTCACTCGACACAACGCTGGATGTTCGTTCGCGGCTATTTGTTGGAGCGAGAGTGATTGGGACGGCAGTATTCGAAACGATGACTCTTTCGGATACCATGTACGTTTCGAGCAGCTTTTCGTCTGAGACGCTTGCGACAACGCCGTTCAATTGCCTCGGAAAAACAGTTCACGCTATTGATGGTGGAACGACTCTGCACATGTTCATTGACAGCTCGCTCGACTCAGGTCGTCATGTGCTTAAATATTTCAGTGGGAATTCTGTGGCGGCACTCGCTCAAGTCGGATCGGCGAATTTCGATAGTTGTGCCGAAACGGTTTTGGATGCGCCGGTAAAGCTCGGGACCAAGTGGTACATGGCGGTTCGCACTTCGGGCAATGACACTGGTAAAACCCAGATTTTGCAATCAACCAATGGCTACACATGGACAGTCGCCGCGAAGCTTTCCCGCTGGGACAACCTGAATGTTGTCAGTCCTCACTTGACAAGTGCGAATGGATCGCTCATTCTGTTCGCGGCTGGCAATACACTCGGCGATTCCGACCGCGCAGTATTCACATCTGTCAACGGAACAACGTGGGACACAACCGCCTACCACATTCCAATCGGCGACTGGGAAGGTGCGGTCAATGTCGATAGCTCGCTGGTCGTTTGGTTCACTCAGAACGGTGATCCATGGTCGGCGACTATTTCGAAAGCCGGAGCTGTTACATATAAGCAGGGACAGTATCCGTGTCCGACAAGTCCGCTTCTTTATCGTGGACTCTACATCGATCCTCCCAGCTATTTTGTCCGAACAGCCGAAGATCGTGGCCCGGCAGAGAGTTTCGTTTCTTATGCACCGGCACCGCAGTTTGGTTCGCAGAAATTCACCTTTGGCGGCAAGCTTTACAGCATCCTCGAAGACGCAGGCAATCGCAACGGCGGTGTCCTGCTTTATCATCACTGATTTACAAACGGAAATAAACGGAGCCATATATGAGCACGAAAAAATTCGCACAGGCAGTTTCTCTTTTGTCAACATGCGCGGTTGCGGCATTTGCGCAGGGCAATATCCAAACGATCATTCCAGGCGGCGGATACTGGAGTGGTAGCTGCGTGCTTCAGCAGGAATATGTCTCGGTGGATGTTCACGCTGGCTACCTCGACATTCAGGAGGAACTGTTCCTTGCGCCCGGCGATAACGGCAATGGCAATCCGCCGGTCATCAATCAAAGCACTCTGGAATACAGCGGCGACTTTGAACTGCCGGCCGGTGCGGTGCTTGTCGGTGCGGTCATCTGGAAAGCAGACGGCACCATGCTCAAGGCACGACTCCAGTCAACAGCCGCAGCAAATTCAATCTACGATTCACTCGTTCCGCACGACACGATTCCAAATATCACCACTGACAATCCGCTGCTCATAGAACTGAAATCCTCCGACAATTTGAAGGCGACATACAGTTTTGAATTTTATCCAGTAGTCTGGGGCGAAACGCGGCGGATCAAGCTTCGCTATCTTGTGATGAACAGCTACCAAAGCAACAGTGTGGTTAGCGATCAGTTCGCGGCACCAATCCTTCAGCCGCTTTCGAATAGCATTTCACATGGTAGCGCCACTTCGTTCCAGCTTGACATAAAGGGCGCCGACAGTATTTCACAGGTGCGACTTGTAAGCACTGCCCGTGCCGGTTCTCTCATGCTTCCAGCAACTAAAATCGTGTCTTACAGCGACAGCACGAGCTACATAATGAGCGATCTTGCCAAGCGGAATTTCGTGACGAATTTCCCTGCCGGTGCCTGGAAAGGCGACTATCTTCAGACCTGGGCGACCATACCCGACACGCTTATGCGCATCGCGGGGATCAGGCAGGAAGTGGTGTTCCTCTGGCGCTGGGAGAACGAAGGATCCTTCTCCGACTATAACGGCCCGAACAATTCACATGAGCTTACGGTCTTCGGCAGCGAGGCCGTGAAACAGGCGACATCCATCTACAACGTATCGGGAAGCATGATCAACGCCGGTAACGGAATCGGCATGGTGCTTGACAGAACGGGAACGGTCAACGACCGTCAATTCCGCATGGCATACAAGGGAACCGCCAACGCCGACTCTCTGATGAACTTCCTGCGGCCGCTTTGTGATGCGAACCAGATGCTTGCACTGGTCGGATCTAAAAGTGCCGACTCTGTCGCATCGAGTGACACTGTGGCCGTCGATTCACTTTGCCAGCGCGGTGCCGCAGAGTTCACGCTCGACATTGAACGTGCCTATTCGCTTTACTCTGCCGACACGAGAATCGTTCGTCATCTCGTGGTTGTTACCGTCGGAAGGCCGCCAAGTACCCGCAACAATTTCGCATGGTTCAAGTGGCCGACCAGTTTCAGCAACGTGACGGTCAGCGCGCTTGGCGGTAGTGATACCAATCCATCGGGCTACTGGCCCGGCGTTGACATGAGTGCGTTCGTCAGCCGTTATGCTTTGCAGGATGGTGTGACTCTCGACAGTATTCTCCTGCCGAAGCAACCGGAGCGTTCGTTCTCGCTTGCCGTTTCAAACACATCGCGGACGCTCACGCTCGATGTTCCGTCAACTGTGATCGATAGCCGAAAAGAGTGGGAACATTACCAATTTGCCGGACACACCGGAACCGGAACCTGGGCCGACTCGCTGGTCTGGTACGCATACGACGGTCAGGGCCGCGAGGTCGGACACATGACACAAAAGCCGCAGGTCAACCGCACAACCGGCGACACCTTGCTCGCGATGCTCTGGGCTGGTTCCTCCGAAAATCCTTACTCAGATGTCTTTACTTCCCCAGGGAACCTCGGCTGCGTTTTCGGATTTATCGATCGCGGATATTCGATGATGGCCCTCAATGCCGACAGCGTTTCAGCCGCTCAGCAAGCCGCGATCGAGAACGGAAAGATCCCGCTTATCGGAATCGACACGATGTACTTCAAACGAGATACAAATGTTGTAACAACTATTTCGGAACGCATGGCGCACAT
>CAIOZP010000097.1 GCA_903862805.1 uncultured Fibrobacterota bacterium | reverse complement strand
GGACACTATGAAATTTCCCAAAAAGCTTTTCGGCGTTTTTCCAACACGGAATCTTATGCCCGACCACCCTATCACCGGCGAACTCGATTCGGTGTTCAATGTACCGCAGAGCCGCCATGCCGGTATTGCCGATGATCTCATGCTGACCAAAAGCGACGAAGGAATTATCAATCTCCTCGCCTACAATGAAGACAGTGGATATACGATTTTCGAGAGCGCCGACCGACGCTTCATCGGCCACCTTGGCCATCCCGAATACAACAGCCAGAGACTCGTTGAGGAATACCGCCGTGACGTGAAACTCGGCCGAACCGATGTCGGTGCTCCGATAAATTTCGACGTTGACAATCCGCGAAACGTCTGGCGCGCCAACCGCATGGTGTTCTTCACACAGTGGATCCGATTCGTCTATAACCGCGTGAGCTTCTCCGACGGAGGAACACTTCTGTGATCGCAGTTTCCGTCAACGGACAACGCAGTACCATCGAATCCGGCACGACGCTTTCAGGTCTTCTCGATTCATTAAAAATCGACCCGCGCACCGTCGCAGTCGAAATCAATTTAGACATAATTGACAAACGCGAATTCATATCACGCAATCTTGTCGAAGGCGACGAGATAGAGATAGTTCGTTTTGTTGGCGGAGGATGATTTGGCAGACGAACTGATCATTGGCGGCTGTGCGATTTCCTCGCGGCTGATTACCGGTTCCGGCAAATACCGTGACGATTCGATCATTCCCGAAGTACTCGCTGCCGCCGAATGCGACGTGATCACCGTGGCTCTGCGCCGCGTCGATCTCGACAAACCGGCCGAGTCTATCCTGCGTCATATTCCAGCAGGAAAAATTCTTCTGCCGAATACATCCGGTGCAAAAACTGCCGCCAATGCTGTTCGCATTGCGAAGCTCGCACGCGCCGCCGGATGCGGTGACTGGATCAAGATCGAGGTGATTCAGGATCAGCGCTACCTGCTTCCCGACAACCTCGAAACACTTGAAGCGACAGAAATCCTCGCCAAAGACGGCTTTATTGTGCTTCCATACATGAGTCCCGATCTGTCAATGGCGCGACGCATGGTTTCGGCCGGAGCTGCCGCTGTAATGCCGCTCGGTTCACCGATCGGTAGCAACCGCGGTCTGCGCACGGAAGAGCTCGTAAGAATTATGATCGAAGATCTCGACATACCGGTGATCGTCGATGCCGGAATCGGCAAACCGTCCGATGCAACACGCGCGATGGAACTCGGTGCCGCCGCTGTTCTGCTCAACACCGCCATCGCATCAAGCGCAAATCCGGTTCAGATGGCGGAGGCATTCAAACACGCGGTAAAAGCCGGACGACTTGGATATTTGTCAGGACTTGGAAACGAAAGTCTTTCGGGGAATGCATCGTCGCCGCTGACCGGATTTCTCGGCGACTGACAAACTCAGAGCATCGAAACCGGATCCACATCAACCACTAATCGCGCCTTGCTCTTCGATGCAGCGTGAGCCTTCCTGACCTCCGCAAGTGTCGCAACCAGTTTCTGCGCCGATGCTCCGCGAACTACCAAGGAAAACCGATAAAGCCCGCCGATCTTTTCGATAACCGCCGCAGCCGGGCCGAGAATATTCATACCTTCCTGTTTGGAAATTAACGACGCAGCGTTTTCGAGTGCAGCAAGCGCTGGTTCAGTTGCAGAAGCAGTTGAAATGATTCTGGCGAGTCTTCCAAATGGCGGATATGACAAATCTCTGCGGGTCGAAGATTCCGCATCATAGAAGCCTTCGTAGTCGTGAGTCATCGCGAACCGGATCGCCGATTCCTCCGGATTGTGAGTCTGCACAATAACCTCTCCGAGGCTGTCGGCACGACCGGCGCGACCGGACACCTGCGAGATCAGCTGAAATGTTTTTTCGGCGGCGCGGAAATCCGGCATATGCAAACCGGTATCGGCCTGAAGCACTCCAACCAAACGCACCCGTGGAAAGTCGAGTCCTTTTGCAACCATCTGCGTGCCGAGCAGAATGTCGGCTTCACCGGCCGCGAATGCCTCGATCAGATTGACATGCGCACCCTTGCGGCGCGTGCTGTCCTGATCCATCCGCATGATCCTCGCCTCCGGATATTGCTCCGCAAGAAATTCCTCAGCCTTCTGAATTCCGGTGCCATTATATTTGATCTGCTCGCCGCCGCATTTCGAGCAGCGCGCCGGAGTCTTCTCCTCGTATCCGCACTGATGGCAATGCAAACGTCCGTCGGTTTTGTGAAATGTCAGCTTGACAGAACAGGAAACGCACTCGCAGACCTGTCCGCACTCGCTACACACAAGCGACACGCTGAACCCGCGCCTGTTGAGCAGCAGAACAATCTGCATCTTCGCGGCAAGAGCGGCCCGGATGCGTTCGTCAAGCAGGCGCGAAACGATTGTCTGATTTCCCTTGCGAAACTCTTCGTTCATATCGGCAACGCGAATCGCAGGAAGGGCGGCAGCTCCGAATCGTTCGGAAAGCTTTACAAGATGATACTTGCCCGACTGCGAGTTGCAGTACGACTCGAAACTCGGAGTTGCGCTGCCGAGAACCACAGGGCAATCCTGAAACCGGCCGCGCATCACAGCGGTATCGCGAGCATTGTAACGCGGCTCAGGATCTGACTGCTTGTAGCTCTGATCGTGTTCCTCATCGACGATTATCAGCCCGACATCGTACATCGGCACCAAAACCGCACTGCGAACACCGATCACTACCCTTCTCTTGCCTGAAATGATGTCTTCGATGCTGTCGCGGCGTTCACCGTCGGACATTCTGCTGTGAATCACAGCTATTTCTTCGTCGAGCGCGGCGGTAAACCGGCCCACGGTCTGCGGCGTTAAAGAAATTTCGGGTACAAGAATCAGCACACCGCGCCCACGCGACCGGATCGTCTTTGCCAGCTCAATATAAACGTGAGTCTTGCCCGAACCGGTAATCCCAAACAGCGGATACGGCTTTCCTTCAGCCTCATGCGCTAAAACAAAATCCACCGCCTCTCGCTGACTCTGCGAAAGAGAATGAACCACTGGCGCCGATTCCTCTACCGCAAATGTAAACGATGATTCTGCCGATTCGCGATAAACCTGCACCTTTTCCTCGACAAGAACACCGGCCTTCACAAGCTTAGCCGACATGTGATCCGATATTCCCAGATGATCTTTCAGAAAAGTCTTTTCGATGGAATCCTTTATAAGCGAGAGCGCCGTTGCTGCCTGTTGCTGCTTCTTCGTCAAACCGTAATCGG
>CAIOZP010000096.1 GCA_903862805.1 uncultured Fibrobacterota bacterium | reverse complement strand
ATGGAGAAGATTTTTGTTGCATGTAATCCGTAACGAGTTGCGAAGCGAGGCCGTGGCTAATGCATAATCTGTGTTAAATCGTGTCCATCCCGAAATCCCCGTAATCGTGTTCAGGACAGTCTCTTCATTTCACCGCCCGATAAACATTTGTCTCACCCCGATGTTCTGTCGAAAATGCATCTGATAATCCATAGATTGTTTCTGATGAACCGAGCAGTAGAAAACCTTCCGGCTGGAGCATTTCGTGAAACTGCCGAACGATTCTTTTACGCAATTCGGTTGAGAAATAGATCATCACGTTTCGGCAGAGCAGGAGATCAAATTTACCGATGTACTGAATCGGCTGTGACAGATTTAGCTCACGAAACTGAATCAGTGATCGGACTTCGTCGGCTACAGAATAACCGCGCTGATGCTTGCAGAAATATGTTGCGAGCAGATTATCCGGAACACCGCGCGCGACCTCGTCGCGGCTGTAGATTCCGAGCCGTGCGACATTGAGAACCTTGTCGGAAATGTCGCTCGCAAAAATAACGAAGTCGGATGGAATAAGACCGGTGCCGGGATTGAGGCGGCACCATTCATGAATCGTTATAGCTATGCTGTACGGTTCTTGTCCGGTGCTGCATCCCATCGACCAGATGTAGATTTTCCGCGGAGAAATTCCGCGCATTTTTACGATTACGGGGATGATGTGTTCCTGCAAAGTACGGTATGGATGACCGTCACGGAAGAATGATGTTTCATGGGTTGTCATCGCCTCTACAAATCGCTGATGCAGTTTTGCATCCAAACCCATCCGGCTGTGAAGGTGCTCAAAAGAAGTACAGGTTTCCTCTGCGAGAAATTCGGAAAGGCGGGTCGTGAACAGGTATTGTTTTTCTGGCGGAACATCAATGCCGCTCGATTTGAGCAGGTATTCCTTGAGGAGATCGAACTCGTGCTGCTGCATCTCGGCGATCATTCTTCCTCCATGGAAAGTACTGCGATCCTTGGGGCAATTCGCGAGAGTGGAAGTACCTCGCGAACGAGTCCTGCGGTCACAACTGTTCCGGGCATTCCCCAGACAATCGAGCTTGCTTCGTCCTGTGCGATTGTCCAAGCTCCGGCGTTTTTCAAAAGCTCGTATCCCTTAGCACCGTCCGCACCCATGCCAGTGAGCATGACGACAATTACTCGGCCATGACAGCAGGCTTCGACGGTACGGAATAAAACCTCGACTGATGGACGACATGCGTTTTCAGGTGGATCATCGTTCAACGCAAAGTAGAGCCTATTGTCGTGTCCGATCGTAACTCCGCAATGTTTTCCACCTGGAGCGAGATAGATGTGTCCGGAATTTACAGACTCACCGTGAACAGCCTCGGTCACAGGATGCCTCGACACCTTCGACAGCGACAGTGCCATTGACGCGGTGAAATCCTTCGGCATGTGCATCGTGATCACAACCGGAAGCGCGAACCATTCGGGAAGTCCCGCCACAAAAGTCATGAGCGCTTCCGGGCCGCCGGTGGAGACTCCGACTGCGACAATATCGAATCGTGATTTTGATGTCACGCCGTGGGCGGCAAGCGTTGAAGATGCCGAAGTCCCGGATTCAGTGGATGCTCCACGCGCCTTACGCGAAAGACGACGCGAGTTGAATGCCCTGATCTTTAGTAGAAGCATGTTCCGCTGATGCTCACGATCTTCATCAGACAGATTTTTTCCATCTGATGCAGCGACACGTCTAACGAAATATTCGAAAGCTCCAGAAGCGATAAGTACCTTAGCAGTTGCGGAAGAATTGGAGACTGCGGCAAGTACTCCGGTATCGGGCAATTGCACTTTGATCCGTTCGAGAATTTCCGATGGAGTGGGGCGTCCGGTAAGTTCGGCATCGAGTACCACAACGTCGGGTTGGGATTTTGACACGAGCGCTACTGCTTCAGCAGCGTTTGTGCAGATTCCAGAAAGCTCGATATCCGGAGCGTCACTCATCGCCCAGAGGTAAAACTCCGGTGCCGATGACTGACCGTCAATTACAATAACCTTCAACTTTTGCATTGGTGTTTGTTACTCGAAGGCTTTCACAAGACTGTCGAATTTGCTGACCACACCCGCAATGCCATCGACCGAAATTGTCAGCGGCCCCATGCCTGCCGAGACT
>CAIOZP010000095.1 GCA_903862805.1 uncultured Fibrobacterota bacterium | reverse complement strand
GGTAGCGCCGCGTGTCACAGTCTGAAAATTTATTTGCCGTTCTCATTTGTCAATCTTCCTGCAAAAAAGGTAAAGCCTTCCAGGGAATAGAAAACCTGTTTTAACGATATAACCACGTCTGCATAATTCATTCGCAAACAATTTGAATTCCCGTTTTGTAAAGCCACGTCGAATTGACCTCAACCCATCAATTCTTGCGAAGCTGCCATGAAGAAACAAAAACGAATATATCGCGTAGCCTATCCACGCCAACTCACTTCGTGGAAGATCGGCAATAAGAAATCCTCTGTCTGATATTGATTCAAGCGCGTCAATCACCAACGATATTTTTTCATCTGCAAAATGATGAAGAACATTTGACATTACACAATATCCAAAGGATTGTCCTCGCTTCGCAAGGCTGAAAAGGTCATCACAAATAAATCTGACTTCAGAAGAAGCATATAGAGATTGACAGAATGCAATACTTCGCTGATCAGAATCGATTCCGGTTATATCGGCTTTTAATCCGAAGTTAGTTGCTGACTTCAACATGAGATCAAGCAAATCTCCGCCACCACACCCTATGTCGCAAACCTCAAGTATGCTGGCGTTTGCGGCGAGCACATCTTTGCAAATCATCCTGCATAAAAATCCTGAAGCACCAAAAAATTTGTTTATGCTCGCGAACTGCTCAAACGTGCGTTTCAATTTTGTAGGATCACAATTATGATCATCCATAAGTTCGGGAATATTTTTGCGCTTTGTAAACAATTCAACTCCACAACTTGACCTGATTCCCGCACACCAAATTTATATCTGGCGATACTACTGCTAAAATCAATTGATCATCAACCATTCGAAACCAATTCCTTGAAGGCGGCATCTATGGATATTACTTCATCAATGTCGCGCCCAAAAACCGCATATGCAGATCTGAATGGCTGAATGAAATCAGGTTCATTGTTATGGCGGATTCGAGTTGGAGACAGAGGGGTCACGCCTCTGCCTCCATCGAAAAGCATATCTCCAATTTGACTTCTCAAATCACCCATGCTTGGAGGAACGCGATGTCGCTTGCGGGAAATGAAGCGGAAGATCATTGATGATGATGGCGCTAACCGATCACGGATCTGTCGGGCGAGCATTGCCATTGTCATACGTGGATTGATGTCTATGGCGGCGGCCAATTTCACCTCTTTGTCAAACTGGTAAACAAAGTGGTCGAAGCCAACAGATCCGAAATATCCTGCTGAAAAAATTTCTGCACATGCAGATTTGACAGCCTCTGTCATTTGCTTTTCGTAGCGCTGGACAAGCGGATCATTATCTGAAATGAGATTGCCCCAGTAGGCTCCGGCGCGGCTGGTCATGTTTCTTTGATGATGAAGTGAAATGATTTTTCCATCAGATGACAATTCTACTGCGCTTGACAGGTCGGCAATTCTATCGAGCCATGGTTCGACAAGAACGCAATCGTTTCCCTTCATTATCTTTTCGGAAATGATCTTCAATTCTGTGAGATCATGCGCTGGTCTTATATGGACGAAACCCGCACCAGCACTGGTGTTCATCGGTTTGATTACAGATTGACAGGTGCGAATTTTCATGATCGCAGAAATGACATCGTCACGTTTTTCACAAAGGATAGAATCGGGAATTTTCAGTCCATATTTATCTGCGATTTCAAACCGGAAGACGCGACCTCCGATTTTGTCAATTACCGATCTGTAACATGCTTTAAATTCTACTTTACATGATGCGAATGTTTTTATGCTCTCTAAAGTTGACGACCAAGCAACAGGTGAAAACCCGTTGCAATCATATCCGTCTTCAACAATTGATGGAAAGTCGTCGGCAATTTCAGGAAACAGATACATCGGGTCTTCCGCAAATTTCACTCGCGACAAAACGCGATCTTTCTTTCTGCCAAGCCAAATAAAAAGTGGCGTAAGTTCATTGGCCAGCCGCCGCTTCGAGAGACTGCAATCATTCGAACCCGCCAGCGCATCCAGATAAAATAATCTTCCCAAGATCACTCCCGTTTGTCAATTATTGCTTTGGGATTTTAAGTCTCAAATCAAAGGAAGCTATTGCCCGTACCAGTGAAAATACAAAGCCCTGTGCAAGGGCGCGCCGACAGGCGGGGGTGTTTGGGTCACATTTTCCTTAGCGGGTCTAAGGGGTGGCTAACCCCTTCCTTCTTATTCTTTTTATTTGCAGGAAATTCAGTCTTCCGGAACAATCCTAACCGCCCCCATATCCGCCGAACTTGCCATCATCGCATAAGCCCTCAGCGACTCTGAAATCACTCGCACTCTGTCAACTGGCTTGAACGCTTTCTTCCCCTTCGCATCTTCCTGAATTTTTCTTTGCGCAAGTTCGGCATCAGAAAGTTTCAGATTTATTGATCGATTGGGAATCGAGATCTCTATGACATCGTTATCTCTGATCAAGGCAATCGCACCACCAGCCGCGGCCTCTGGCGAGATATGACCGATTGACAATCCGGAAGTGCCACCAGAGAAACGACCGTCGGTTATGAGCGCGCACTCTTTGCCAAGATGCATCGACTTGATGTAGCTCGTTGGATAGAGCATTTCCTGCATGCCGGGGCCGCCTTTGGGACCTTCGTAGCGGATCACAACGATGTCGCCTGCCGCAACTTTTCCGCCGAGGATTCCTTCGCATGCGGCGTCTTGTGAGTCGAAGACACGGGCGGTCCCGCTGAAGTTGAATATTGATTCATCAACACCGGCGGTCTTGACTATACAACCGTTTTGGGCAATGTTTCCAAAGAGCACGGCGAGCCCGCCGTCTTTGGTGTAGGCGCTTGCGACTTCGCGGATGCAGCCTTCTTTTCTGTCGAGATCGTTTGATTCAAACATGGTATTTTGCGAAGCCATTTTCAGATTGCGCCCGCTGTGAGCCGGTGCCGCTTTGTAAAGCTGCTTCGCTTCGTCAGTCGCTGTCGGACGGGCTATGTCGCATTTGTCAAGTGCTTCGCCAAGCGTTTTGAAATCGACACGGGGAACGCTTGTATCAAGCAGACCGGCGCGGTCGAGTTCGCCAAGGATTCCGATGATTCCACCGGCGCGATGAACATCTTCGATATGATATTTCTTCGTGTTCGGCGCGACTTTGCAGAGGCACGGAACCTTGCGCGAAAGCAGATCCATGTCGTGCATAGAAAAATCTACGCCGGCCTGATGTGCAACGGCGAGTAGATGCAACACTGTGTTTGTCGATCCACCCATTGCGATGTCGAGGCTCATTGCGTTCATGAACGCGGCGCGAGTTGCGATGCTCTTTGGAAGGATCGATGCGTCGCCGTCACGGTACCACGCGTAGGTCATTTCGACGATTCGTTTGGCAGCTTTTTCGAAAAGTTCGCTGCGGAATTCGTGTGTTGCGACGAGCGTTCCGTTGCCGGGTAAAGCGAGTCCGAGTGCTTCGCAGAGGCAGTTCATAGAGTTGGCTGTGAACATGCCGGAGCATGAACCGCATGTTGGGCAGGCGCTGCGCTCGACATCGGCGAGTAGATCGTCGCTGACTGATTTATCGGCGGCCATGACCATCGCATCGATCAGGTCGTACTTCTCGCCGCGAACGACGCCTGCTTCCATAGGCCCGCCCGAAACGAAGATGGTCGGTATGTTCAGGCGCATCGCGGCCATGAGCATTCCGGGAACGATCTTGTCGCAGTTTGGTATGCAGACCAGCGCGTCGGCTTTGTGAGCGTTCACCATGTATTCAACGCTGTCGGCAATGATCTCTCTTGACGGAAGGGAATAGAGCATTCCGTCGTGGCCCATTGCGATGCCGTCGTCGATTGCGATTGTATCGAACTCTGCGGCGAAGCATCCCTGCGCTTCAATTGCGGCTTTCACCTTCTGCCCGACATCGTGCAGATGAACGTGGCCCGGAACAAACTGCGTGAACGAATTAGCAATTGCGATGACCGGCTTGCCGATCTGTTCTTCTGTCATTCCATTGGCGCGCCAGAGTCCGCGGGCGCCGGCCATGAGACGTCCCTGTGTAGTGGTATGCGAACGAAGTTTCATATAATTCTCCTTTGTCACTCGTGGTAGATTTTTCTAACGGAACAGAAAATACAATCAGGCAGTTTGGCCGATCTTTGTCAGATCAAACTCGATGATGTCGGCGATTCGTACCCAGTCCTGAGATTTTTGTGCGGCGAAAATGTTCTGGAGAATCTGAAGAACAGAATTCATTTCAGTCGGACTAATTTTTCCGGATGATAGCGACTTTGAAATATCGAGCATGAGCCGATTGAGTAATGATGATGCTTCGGCATAGTCACCGTGGCGGGCGCTGAAAACTATCTGTGGCATAATCTTTTTGTCTGCAATGATCATGAAATATCTCCGTACTGAATTCCCAAAATGTCAAGTATTGCCTCTGCTCGTTTGTCGTATGTGTGGTGGGCGAGAATCCGTTTACGGGCGGATGAAGAAATTGCGATCCGCTCTGATTCGTGTGCGACAAAGTATTCCGATTTGTCAACGCAGGATTCGATCGAGTCATAGCATATTGCCTCTTTGTCAAGCTCGAAGAGCTCACTCATATCGGATTGATCATCGCTCAGCAAAAAACCACCGGCGATTGGCACATCGAAGACTCGCTGGTTTACAGCACTTGGCATTTGCGAGCTTGTGATGTTCAGATTGATGCTTGATGATGCGTAGATCGCCGCGAGTTCGGTGCCATATCCGAGGGGATTTTGCGCATTAATTTTTGATCCGAAAATTTTCCGCCATTCTTCTTTGTCGCCAAAAATAGTCAAACCATGATTTATCAATGACGATACAACTGCCTGACGTTTTGCCGCGCTCGCTGTATGAATTGTACACGAAGCAAGCCACGTGAGATTACGCTCATCAGCAAATGGCAATTCCGATTTTGTCAACCAAAGAGCCTTGCCGATCACATCTGTCATATCAGTCGAGTCGCATCCGTCAAGCAGAAGAGAAGCGGCGGAGTCGATCACCGGCTGAAGCTGCGGCGAATATAGAAACTTAGCCTTTATGTCATCGAGATATTTCCCCGACATTGCGCTACCCACAAATGAGATCCGATACTTATTTGCTGACTGGCGCGCATCAGAAAAGATCGAAGGATCTGTCGCAAGTGGAAGCCATGCGGTTTTTTTGAATTCGCATTTGTCAAGATAAGGCAGATACGCGCGTTCCCAGCAAAGTGCGAGATCGAATTTTTGCGGCGAACATTTTGACGCAAGAACAATCGGACGTGGATCATCAACAAACCAGACGACCAGTGGTACGCCAAAGCGAGAAGCGATCTGAACCGTGATGCCTTGCGTGTCGATTCCTTTCATATTGATCGAAATGATCAGGGCCGGATTATGTATCGCCACGATTTGATGAAGCGCAGCCTCGTACTCAAGTGCCGACGGATAATCATCATAATTAATAGAAACTGATTGAACGCCGATTGCACGACTGAATGCCGAAGTGATTTCGTTTTGAAGGAAGTGCTTTCCGCGAAGGATTAGCGCCGGTCGTTTTTGAGAGTGTGTGGTTTTAATTGGTGATGGTTTGAATAGTTCATTTGAGATTGCTTCATAGAAATCCGGATCGACATTTATTGATGACGGGTGCCGGAAAATTCTTGATCCAGTCACCAATCCTCTCTTGTCAATTGGGATATTCCAGATGTCGCTAATTGACAAAACAGTAATGACAACACATTCGCAATCAGCAAGAGTAGCGTTGACCGTATGCGAAATAGCTTCTGCGAATTTATCGACCAGAATTATCGTTCCGCCTTTACCCAGGGCCTTTGCAATAGGAATCAGCTGGTAGCCAAGTGCGACTCCGAGGGCTATGACCGTTTCTCCACTTTGTGGAAGTGAAGAGAAAAGCTTCTCGTCGATCTGCGGATTCACGGCACTGTGCATCAGTCGTGTCGAGCCGTCATCGAACAAAATCCTTGCCGATGATGCGCCGTTGACAGATGTGAATATTTCAAATTTCATTTTCAAGCCCGCACATAAAGTTGCCCGCTTTCCTGACGGATAAGCCCGCGCAGTTCGAGCGAAAGTAGAATGCCATATAGTTCACCCAAACCTGTTTTGCAGAATTCAGAAATCTGATCCACGCGAAGCGGATCATCGCTGATCGCATTGAATACAAGCAGCTCGTTTTCAGGAAGCAGATCGATCGGCGGTGCAGTTACCCGCGAAAGAGTTTCCGGCTTGACAGATGCGAAAAGATCGGGAGCCTTGAGCTGTTCCAGAATATCGGAAATCTCGCGAACCGGTGTGGCGCCGTCGCGGATGAGCCGGAAGGTTCCATCTGACATTGCCGATGTGATCGGCCCCGGAACTGCAAAGACCTCTCGCCCTTGCGACACCGCTTCGTATGCAGTGATCAGACTGCCGCCTTTCTTGCCGCTTTCTATCACCAGCACTCCATCAGACAAACCGGAGATGATCCGATTGCGTCGAGGGAAGTTCCATGCCTCCGGCCGTGTGCCGGGTGGGAACTCGGACAGAATTAAACCTTCTTCATATATCCGGCGATAGATATTCGCATTTGTCAATGGATATATAACATCCGGTCCGCCGCCGAGAACTGCAATGGTTGGCCGACCTGCATCGAGGCAGGCTTCGTGGACGATGGCATCGATTCCAAGCGCCATTCCACTTGCAATTACAACGCCGGATCGTGCAAGATCGGCAGAGAATTTTTTCGCTACAGTCAAACCATAATTTGTAGGACTTCTGGTACCGACAATTCCGATCATCGGACTTGCAGATGCAATGGAAATATCACCGCGATAGAAAAGAACAATAGGAGGTGCGTGAATATTGCGAAGCATTTTGGGATATACCTGATCGTCAAGTGTGCAGATCCCGATGCCGAGTTTTTCGCATTTGTCAAGATCAGTTTCTGCGGCTTCACGAAAAGAAGTCTTGCGGAATTCTTTCAGCAAATTTTCATTAAGAAGACCGGATGATTTCAGATCTATGTCGAACGATTCAAACACAGATTCCGGTGATCCAAACTTTGCTATAAGCCGTGAGGCAAGCACCGGGCCAATTCCCTGAATCCTTGCGAGTGTGAGCCAGTCGATTGAAGACATTTCTTTTCCTGAAGAATTTGATTTGCAGACAACATCATGCGCAAATGCGTACCACTAAATTAATTCCGGTGCCCTCTGGTGGAGTAAAGTTTCCGATCTGTTTTTGCCGTTCACCGCATGAAATATGTTTGCCTCATGACAGAAAATATCAAAAACGGCGAAATGAAATTTGTGGTGGTTACAGGTGGCGCACGTCGGATCGGGCTTGCAATGGCAACACGATGTCTGCGGATGAATTTCGGTGTTATTATCCCTCACCGTAATAATCTGCGTGAAATCGAATCTGCAATTGAAGTCGGACATATTGACAAAACAAAGATCATATTTGTCGAATGTGATCTGTTGAAAAATGTCAGTCCCCTTCTGTCAATCATTGAGACATATCCGGTCGAAGGGCTTATTAATTCGGCTGCAATTTTCGAAGAAGGTTTTGCCGATGATTCCATAAATCTCGCAAGGCAGACAGGGCTGAATGCCTTCGTTCCTATCGAACTTATATCTGCGCTTTCAGAAAACCCCTCCGCGAAATGGGCGGTGAATATTTCCG
>CAIOZP010000094.1 GCA_903862805.1 uncultured Fibrobacterota bacterium | reverse complement strand
TGTCAGTGCCGCTAGTGCCGCTCATGTACGCATAGAGTAAGCCTGCACCCACTTTGTCGGCACCGCCGGCAGAATCCACAATGGGGAACCGGGGAGTGCATCCAACGGAAGCGTAGCTGTCGAGCAGAGCCTGAATCGGCTCATCGCCGTCGCATATCGACAGGAACACCACATCATAACTGTTGCGTCCGAATTTATCATATAAGGTATCGAGGCGGCCACCGGCACGCATGCAACCGCCTCAGCCACCATTGGTGAAGTCGAGCACCACCACCTTGCCAGCATCAAGCAGGTCATAGAGATGATATTGCTTGCCGTTCACATCCTGGCAGCTGAAATCAGCAGCTGTTCTCACTGTAGCATGTGCGAGAGTCGTCAGAAACAAGCCGATCAGAAGCGTTTTGAGCATCTTCATGCAAATTCTCCTTGAAAGTAATAAAAGTTCCAATTAATTGAATGCTAATTCAAGAAGGGGCTCCACACCCTTTGGCTGAGGATTAATCTACAGATGGATGATATATGAACGTCTTTGGCTATTTTGCCCAACCCCTCGAAAAGGTAAAGATTCGTTTGCAAAATTGGCAACAATAGTGATCCGAAAGTTTTCATTCATAACTCCTTGAATTGATGACACCGTATAGGTTTTAATTACTGGTCAGGGCATGAAAACGATGACAGAGCCGCATCTCCCTCCGCTTTCAAGACGGACAATATTTACTCCGTGGATTTCGCTACCAAAGGATTTCAATGAGAGTGAGGATTCTCCTGCTGGCAGATTGTTGAGCTGGAACGACGCAAGTTTTTTCCCGTCAAGCGAGAGAAGTGCCAGACTGCATCCGGACGATTTGTCGAGACCGATAAATAACATTTCGTTCCTGACACTGATGCTTTGTCCACGTTCGGGTTTATCAAGCTCTGCGACAACAGGAACCGCTGTTTTCGAGATATTATACAGGGCGAGTGTGGAGTCGAGCGCGTTCGGAGCTGAAGGGCCAATAGGCCAGATGTCCTGTTCAACTATCGAATCATTTGGGGCAATCAAGATACATGTCGGGGTGGTTCCGATATTGAATTGACTGAACAGACCGCTACCTCCGCTGCTCCCGGAGACAGAGAGATATTCGACAGATGTACCACCTGCGTTAGACCCGCCCGCCCCCTCATCGTATGATGTGACGCCGCCATCGTCGCCGTCAATGAATATCGACATGACAATCAGCCCTGCCTTGTTCGAATTATATTCTTCATATGCACTGTTGAGATACCCGATCTCAATAGGACAGGATGGTCAGGAGCTCGACAGGAAATCGAGCAGCACATATTTCCCCGCCCCGAGGTAGGAATAGAGGTTCTGTTGCTTTCCTGAAATGTCTGTTACCGTAAAATCTGTTGCTTTCGACAAGGTTGTCTGGGAGAGGGAAAGCCCTGCGGTAATAAGTATTCCCGCGATTGACGCTATGAAACGGCTCATATCGGTTCTTTCTTTGAAATTATTCCTGAAGCTCAATGTAGTATCACCATAATAATGCAAATTCAAGCCGGTTTACATCTGTCGCGTAATTTCAGTTACGAAGTTTTATTCCGTCAGTTGCAGCCCTCTGCTTTTATGCGAAAGAGTTGCCCATCGCTGGTCGAGATCCATCCGATACTGCCCTGTACCGAGAGTGCCTTCGGTTTGCATACGGTTGACAATGGAGAATTGGCAGACGAAAAAAGTCTGTAGCCAACAGATTGCGAATAAATATCGGCAGTTCCGCTTGCGCCTATCATCCAGACCGATCCGGCTGATGAAATCTTCAAATCGGTAATTGTATCGTTGATAATCTGAGATTGCAGGTCAGTGGCAAGAGATGACTCAAGCTTGTAAAGTCCCATTGGTGGAGTTGCCCAGATAGTGCCATGATACGATACCATGTGTGTAATGGTCACCAAGTGTGTTACGTTATCCCGAAGAACAAGCGGTCGGGTATCTTGAGCATATGAGTAAGCGCCGGAAACTGTCATTGAATAGAACATGCTATCAGCTTCAACGTAACTGAAAGCGCTACCATCCGATGGATTTGCGGTGAAGGCTGTTACATAGAGCACACCCATAACAGGAAGGGGCGATGTACCGGTATCATCCATCACATAAAGAATCGAACTTGCATCGTCACATACAAAGTATAAGCGATGGGCTGAAGCCACCTCGATATGTAAAACCCTGGCCAATGGGTTATTAACGCTGTTTTGGGTGATAGTTGAACAGACGCCATTTGCATCACAGAAGCCAAAGCCAAAATCGAGGCCGTAAACTATTCTGTTTCCGAACTGCTTAACATCGTAAACAGGCGCTCCAGTTACGGGATTATCCAGCAAAGTGAATTTCCCTTCTGCAAACTTGAATCGGCGGATGCCGGTGGAATCTGCGAAAACGAGAGTGTCTCCCTGCATGAGAATCGAATTCGCTCCTGAACTTACACCCGGCAGAGTGAAGCTGGCCCATTGAACACTATTGCCGCTCACATAAACGGAGTTTCCAGCTGGAACATTAAGGCTGTCGGTTACAATAGTTTCGATTCCAGCTGAATCTTTGTAAAAGAGAGATCCGGCCGAAAGTGAGGCAAGACCAGTAATGTTCAGAAGCGTATCTGCCACAAGAATTTTTTCAATGAATGGTGTCCCCATAATGCCTACATAGATTGTTGACCCAACGGTGTTTTGCGGAACAGTCAATTTCATGGTACTTGGCCCGACACATTTCACACCATCAAGCTGCGCTCCTGAAAGAACTGATCCGATGAAAGCGACATTGCCAGCCAGGGTAGTAATCCACAATTGAGCGGGACTTGTGAATGATAAATGAAGTGCAAATTTTCCGGCGGAATCAGTTCGGACTGAATCACTGGAAGGAACTACATCTTTTGATGGATCGAAGGTTGCCGGAACTGCAACAACCAGCGCCCGCTGTGCGACCGATCCCGAACTGTCATGCACAATTCCTGCAATGGCATTTCCGTCTTCAAGAGCACCGCCTTTTGACGAGGAGGGCGAGACTGAACATCCGAAACAACAAAGCAGAAGCAACATGCACACTGCAAAAAATTTAAGAATTGACATTATCGGCTCCTCGTGTCAGGGGGAAAAGCTGAATACTGCATCGATAAACCCTGTCGGGTTCCGCATCATCCAGCGCGATTTGCATGGCACGTTTGCGGAAATTCCTGATCTCTTCTTTCAATATTGGAATACTTTGTTTTGAAAGCGTCAACGTTACACCTGAAATATCCCTGTCGTCAAGAGGTGCTGTCAGCGACAGTGTTGCAAGATCCATCATCTCCTTCTGAAACCGCACTATCAGAAATGATTTGACATCATCACCGGTAGAAAGCGCTGCGTCGCATCGTTCCCATTTGCCAGCATCATTTTTTTTGATAAAGCCGCCTTTTACCAATACATCAACTGACCTGGCAACTTCTTTTTCATTTAATGCCGGAATGATCCGGCGACCGATCACGGCATAATCATCAGTCTGTTCAAGATTCAGCAGTTCACGAATCGGAGCGTAATACCATTTGCTGAATATGTTGAGGGCATCGTTTTCGAGCAGTTTCGGTTCCGTACGCCGATATGCAAGCATTTGTTCAAAGAAATGGTTCTTTTCGTCAACTGTACGCGCATGTGAAAAAAGTATCATCGTTTTGAAATAGGTTTTTTCGACCTCGGACAACGAAAAAATATCGCCGATTTTAGATGCCAGCTCAAGTGAAAGATTCGTGCGTCCGGCAATCAGATTGCTTAGATGTCCGCTGGAATTGATTCCCAGCCGTTTCTGAATAGCTCTCATGGTATAAGCTGTACCAAGTTCACGCTTTTCGGCAAGAATATCTGCCAAAAACCGACGGTAATCCAGGTACTCGCGAATATTTACCATAAGATTTCCTCTACAGACTGTCCGAGGATAATATAGCCCTTTGGGAGAGATAAATCTATCGTCATGAATCGAAAGTGCTTGGTGATTTACTAAACACATAACAATTCATATTCGTACTATTATGATAATTTAGCGGATGTTTGAATAACCCTGCAATAAAATGGATACATTTCACTAAACACCGTGCCTTCGAAATCTGTGAAAACTTATCAATGATAATGATTATTGAATAAGTAAACTGATTGGCCAATCCGTTTTTCGTTACTTTTCTTTGGGACAACCGACCTCAGATTGCAACAAATACGTGAGTTTAAGAAACAAATATCTACCTGAATATGGTCGTTCAACAATTGCATTGAGCAAAACCGGAGCGTACGTTTATGAAACTTGCATGATCTATCTGGCATGTGTATATTCTCTGCGGAACCAGAAGCTTATTCCATAAGAACTTTTTCGAGCCGTAAGTAATCGATATTGGGATTTGGCGCTTTGTCATGCGGATAAAAATCATAGATAAATCAGTCAACGAAATAATTAGAATGAAAACAAAATCTCTGCTAATCATCATGGTTTTCGTGTTCGCCGCCATTGCTGACGAACAGGTTCCGCACTACAAAGTTTTAGACACTGTTATAGAACAGCCAACTGGCGGGGTAGTTCCGAAAAACACTTCCGACGCAAATCCTCCGAAAACTGTTTGGACACGAGGCCCAGAAATCGATAAAAGCCTCGAAGCGGACACCATGCTCACTGAATCGTTTGATCGCAGCGAAACCACGCCGCATATCTATCTGACTGTAGGCGATTTTGAATGTGCTGGCGCCGCCGATTCCAATGTCGTAAAAAGATTTCGGGAAGCGTATATAAACGAACTTAAAACTTACAGGCAGTTTCGTTTGCTACCAATTTCTGATCCAATCCCCACTGCGGTTGACCGCGCAGAAAATGATCTTCGGCTACTTCTGACAGGAGAAATCCGGACTGATCTAAGAACTGGCGATCTGACTACATGCGTTTATTTCAAACTGAAAAATCTGAATAGCCGCCGCCTTCCAATGAAGATCAGTATCGAAGACAAGGCAACTCCATCAGAATATTATCGCACAGATATTCCCGGGTTTGGCATGGTTCTTCTTGAAGCCATCAACGCGCAATATTGGCACAATCGAATCAATACAAATGACAGCGTGAAATTCGAGATCAGTTCGTCATCGCTTGATCCAGATGAACTTTACCGTGCGGCTACCGGACTGATTGGCAATACAACCTTGGCAGACCGTGATCGCGATTTCGCCTGGAAGACGCGCGGCCCGCTGATATTTCAGAAAGATGCCCGTTGTGAAGACGGACTTCATCTCAATACTATGGAAAGTTCCAATTCCATGTATCGATATGTGGCAAAAGTGAATATTGAAAAGCTCGGATCGCAGGAAATCCCCGATACCTTTTATCGCGTAAAGGCAAAGCTTGAAAAGAGCTGGCCCCGAAAAACAATCTGCAAGATTTCGGCCGACACATCGAAGGGTTTGAAGCCAATTGCCTATCACACCGGAGAATTATTCGATGCGTCTTTGAAAAACGACACAACGGCAGGGGAAAACGAACCTGATGTAAGCTGGAGGACTTCAAGAAAAAAAGGGCTGATTGTCGGCATTATCTGTGCCGCGCTTGGAGTAATGGCCGGCGTTGTGCTTTTCGTTTGGGGGATTGGCCTATTGTTAGAGATGTTTTTAAACTTCCTGTTAGAAGGGTGATTTCCCACATGGCCGATTTCTGCTGACATTCCGGTGATATTCATCCCACAGATCAACCCCGAAATAATAGTTGAAATATTCAAAGAAAGTGCTAAAGTGTCTACCGGGCATCGCCGATAGTTATGAATAGGGCAGGTTACATCAAAACAGGGACGTTAAGATGTCGATTCAGGTAGCAACAATTTATCAGGCCACCAAGCAGGGTGTCGAAATGCGGAGAAATTCTTCTCTGCGTCGCTCGGATTCAACTGCTTCTCGACTTGCGCCACTCGACAGCTACGAACCGTCACGTCCTTTGGAAGACAGTGAAGATCGCAAATCCATCATAGAAAATATCAAGGCTCGCGTTGCCGGTGGCTATTATAATCGCCCCGACATAGTCGATGACATAAGCGACGCTTTCGCCAAATATTTCGACAAAGCAATCAGGTAATCAGGCTTCGCCGACTTTCTTCACACGAAGAGAATTTGCGCCCCATGAATCTTTTGAGCTTCCGTTGATCAGAATTATTGATTCTCCGACTTTTGCAAATCCAGCGTCAACAATGTGCTTTTCTATTGATTCAATCAATTCGGTTTGGTTCATATCATCTACAAGAACGGCTCGCGTATCCCATGAAAGAGCAAGCTGCCTCACGATGTTTACCGAATGAGAAAAAGCGTAAAGACTTCCAGCCGGACGCAATTTCGAGAGGTACCAGACATCTTCGCCATCTTCGGTAAATACAACAATCGGAACGCTCCCGAGTTTGTCCGATGCAATAAGAGCAGCATTGCAGATTGCTCTTCGCGAAAAATTGGAATTGTCAATGATAAGTGTCTTGTGCGCATGTAAAAAGTAGTGGCTGTTTTCCGTTGCGTCGATAATTTTCGCCATCATTGAGACCGCCGCCACCGGATATTTGCCTGCCGCAGTTTCGCCGGAAAGCATTACCGCGTCGCATCCGTCAAGTATCGCATTGCTGATGTCACTTGCTTCGGCGCGGGTCGGAATCAGGCGATCCATCATTGATTCGAGCATCTGCGTTGCGACGATCACCGTTTTTGCCTTGGCATTTGCATGGCGGATAAGATCCTTTTGCAAGATCGTAATATTTGCAATCGGAGTCTCAACACCAAGATCGCCGCGCGCCACCATGATTCCGTCGCATGTGTCAATTATCCGGTCGATGTCGGCTGCGGCTTCCGGCTTTTCAATCTTTGCAATTATGCGCAAATGATTCAGATCGGCACCAAGAATCTTTTTCAGCTCGACTATGTCCTCTGCACGCCGCACAAACGAAAGCGCTACGAAATCCACCGGCTGAGTACGGATGAACTCAATATCGTCCCGATCCTTTTGTGTTATCGAAGGAACGGAAAGATGCGCGTTAGGGAAATTCACGCCTTTGCGTGAAGAGTAGGTTCCTGTGTTGAGCGCGCGACATTTCACACGAAACAGATCGGCCTCAATTGCCACCACGACAAGCGAGAGAACGCCGTCGTTGAGGATGATACTGTCACCAACCTTGAGATCGCGATCGAGATCAGGCAGATCCACATAGATATTCTCGGCCGTACATTCTGAAATCTGCGAAGTGATGTACACGGTCGAATCGCGGGTAATCGTTATCGCTTGATCCTGCGGAGTACGGCCGGTACGGATTTTTGGCCCCTGCAGATCGGCAAGGATCGCCGGATTAATGCCGAGCGCCGCCGCCGCTTCCTTGACAAGTGCGATAGACTGCGCGTGGTCTTCGTGGGTTCCGTGAGAAAAATTAAGGCGGAATACATCCGCACCGTTCTGAAGCAGTTCAGTAATTGTCTGGAGGTCGCGCGATGACGGGCCGAGGGTCGCAATGATTTTTGTTTTTTTCGATACCATGAAATATGCCTCTATGAAATTTCCCGATGCACGAACTGATTGAAAATACAGTCACAATTTGCTTGGTGGGACTTTTACCAGATAATTTCTATACGGATTGACTGAAACCATCTCGACCTGAGTGTATGAAGATGAGAAGCGGAGCAAATGTCGTTATTTCCCGAAAGTTCCGCCGCTGACGGTTACTGACGCACCGTCCTGACGTTTTGCTACATATGAGAACGTGCCGGTAAGGGTGTTCGTTCCGAGCGTGAGATTATCAAATGTGATTGTCCCACTTGTCCCGGCAGCTGCTTCTCCATAGGCCGAGCTGCTTTGCGAAGCGTTTGTATACAAACCCTGACCGCCATCCGTCGCGTTTGGATTGTTGAGAGGAATTGCGATCCCGACGTCAGTGGTATAGCAAAAGCACTGAAGATGGATCTGCCGAAGCGGTGCGGCAGTTTCGATTCCGGAAACATCGACCTGAACCATTCCTGCCGTCCAGGCCGCTACTGTCGTAAGACCATTTACGCTGAATGATCCGGAACCATCGTTTATCGTTGCCTTGATTAACGGGCCAACAGAAGAACTTCCGGATTTGTTGTTTGCCAACATATTGCAAGAGCAAATAATAAACGCCATGAAAACTAATGAAAACGTTCTAAAATTCATGATCGCCCCTGATCTTAAGGATTTATCGAAAGGCAGTCTATCACTGGCTCATCGATCAATCAAGTGCCGTATGGATGTTGTGATTATTTGTTTTAGGAAGGAAATCCGGAACATGCACCGGAAGAAAAACGCGCTTTCAGTTCCACATTGCGATGCACCATTGAAGGGAATTCCTGTCGATCTGATCGCAGAAATGACGCTTCGCAAAATGGCATTCAAAGAACGATTCTTCCAATGCAAGTCCCGGTTGAAATCCAGTTACGGTGTGAAGACGAACGGGTATGTCACTTCGGTCACGTCCCCTGGCTTGTCGATTTTGTCGAATGCCCAGCGCCTGATCTTCTCGATGATTTCCTGCTCAAGTTCTTTGTTGTCGATTGTAGAATTGACAACCTTGCAGAAGATAACTACCCCGAATTCATCAATGGCAAAATTGACCGTGATCTTGCCTTTCAGTTCCGGATTACTCCGGAGTTCTCTGTTGTAGGCGTAGCGAAGTGCCGACGAATTCTGCATTACAATCCGCTGGATTCCGGCTTTGTTGCGCCCGCCGACTATCGGACAGGCCTGCTCCACACCGTTCAACCCATCAGAGAGAATCCGCGTATCATGCCTCTGATGTAAATCAAGCGCCGCCGAGCTGCTCTGCATAAGACCGCCAACTATATCCTCAACTCCGCCAGAACCGTTGCTGCTGAATCCGGAATTGGTACCGTCGCCGTACCCAATTCCACTAAGGCCTCTGCGTCCAACACCTCCGCCACCCTGCTTCAGATTCCCAACGCCGGAAATCATCGCGTCAATCTGATCCATGTAACCGCCATCGGCGGCAGGATCAGCAGTCGCAACAGAACTTCCTTTGATTGCACCTGACAGAATTCCGAGCACACCAACTTTCGTCATTCTTGCGCTCGGATCTCCACCGTGATTGCCGGAACTGCATCGCCCGCTGGTGTGCTTGGGCGGAGCGAACGCAACGGCATCGGCAAGTTTTTTAGGCGCCTTTATCTCAGGTTCCGGAGGTTTTTCTGCTGGTAGCACCAAAGCGCTTTTCGCCATGGTGACGTTCATATCGCCGTGTACTTTTTCCATGAACTCCGGTGGAATCCTGGGTATCTCCACCGTCTCAAGCCAGAGTCCGAAAATGATTCCGATTGTCACGCTGACAACCTGAATTTTTTTCAGCTGCCGGTCATTTTCGACATGGAAAATATCTGCGCGGGATTGAAGCACCTTCAGATACTCCTCTTCACTACGAAGCCTCCCCGGCTTCTCGAATTCCTCCTCTTCAAAATCGTACCAACCCGTTATGGCCGCGGGGCGTTCCCCTGACCGTCTGACTTCATTCTGCAGCACATTCTTGGTGCCACATTTTTCTTCGAATCCTGTTGAGTCTTTCACAGCTACCTCTTGGCAGATTGCGAACAGACCGTACAGGAATCCCCTGAACTCAATATAGCGCGGATTTTTCTACCGTGTTGCAATTTGTAGGGATTAACGCAATGTCATGGTTTATTTTTATCGGATGAAAATTTCCGGAACATATTCCGCAATCGCAAATACAGATGGCAGAAACACCACATGGATTCTTGTCAATACATCGGAGGGCAAGATTTCTTTCTGCGACAGAGATGCTATTGTCAAAACATGGCACTGTTCGATCGGCAAAAACGGAACCGGATCAGCCGATGGATCGGGCTGCACTCCGCTCGGCATTCACCGTGTTGTCGAGAAATACGGACATGGGCTACCGTCGAGAGCTGTGCTGAAAGATCGAGTCTTCAGCGGTGATGTGATTGACAAAACGGCAACTGCCGCCAACATGGTTCAGTCACGGATAATCCGTCTTGCCGGTTGCGAGAACGGGATCAACAAAGGAAACGGCGTCGATACTTATCAGAGGTTCGTTTATATTCACGGAGCCTGCCGCGAAGATCTTGTGGGCCTGCCGCAGTCGCATGGCTGCATAACAATGATCAATAGCGAAGTGATAGAGCTGTTCGATCTCGTATCGGAGGGAATGATTGCTGCCATCGTATAACGGTATCGTACTTGACAGATGCCACTTTGTCGGAATCCTCGGCGCGGGCATGAGCGCCATCGCGCAGTACATGTCGTGGATGAATTGCATCGTGACCGGAAGCGATCGCCTTGCCGGAACCGATGCCCCGCCAGTTCGCGGCATGATCGAAGCCACCGGCTGCCGCGTGTTTCCACAGGATGGATCGGGCGTTTCTGCCGACACAAAAGCGGTGGTTGTATCAACAGCTATCGAAGCCGATAACCCCGACATCGCCGCTGCAATAAAACTCGGCGTTCCGGTAATTCACCGATCCGATCTGCTCGCAGCAATCGCCGACTCGATGAACACCGTGGCCGTTGCTGGCACAAGCGGTAAGTCAACTGTAAGCGCACTGATCTTCCACATACTTGACAAATGCGACAAATCGCCCTCGCTTATTACCGGCGCCGGTCTCAACAGTTTGCGCAATCGCGGACTCGCCGGAAATGCCTTTGTCGGCAAATCCGAGATTCTCGTGATCGAAGCCGATGAAAGCGATGGAACACTCGTGAAATATCATCCCTCAATCGCGCTGCTTCTAAACTGCTCCAAAGATCACAAAGAAGTTTCCGATATCCAGAAACTCTTTTCAACCTTTGTCAACCAGTCGCGTTTGTCAATCAAAAATGCTGGTGACGAGAATCTGGGTTCAATAAAAACGGATAAGACATTCGGGATGTCCGACGCGGATTTTTCTGTCGGATCGGATTATGAACTCGGAAGCACTTCCGTGTCGTTTACGATTGACAAAACGCGAATCAGTCTCCCCTACCCCGGCCGTCATAATCTGATGAACCTTCTTGCAGCATATTCGGTCTGCAAAACGCTCGGCTGTTCCACCGAAGAAATCGCCAAAGCATCCGCGACATACGGCGGAATCGAACGACGCTTCGATATTCTTAGAAGCTCAAACGGGCCGATCGTCATTGACGACTACGCCCACAATCCCGAAAAGATAAGGGCTGTTCTAACAACCGCACAGGATATGTCGCCCAAAGTGATCGCGATATTTCAGCCTCACGGATTCGGGCCGATGCGGTTCCTGTTCAACGATCTGCTCGAAATGTTTTCCGAGATTCTCCGTGAAACCGACGTGCTGATTCTGTCTCCGATTTACGATGCCGGTGGAACTGCTGATCGCAGTATCTCGTCGGGCGATCTTGCGGAGGCTTTATCAAAACAGACAACCGCAATCATCATAGCGCCTAAGAATCGGGATGATGTTTGGGGAATTATTGAAGGCAAAATGTCTGATGATGTGGTGATTCTTTCGATGGGAGCGCGGGATACAACGCTTGGAGATTTTGCGAGGGGGCTTTCGGTGGGATTGAGGTAAGGACGGCACCGTCTTTTTCTTTTATTATGATTTATGATTTCACATTATTCTTGTTGAGGAGGTTTTTTATGATCGGGAGAATTTTGGGGGTTGGGTTGATGGTTTGTTCGGTTTTGGTGATTGGGATTTCTTGTAATGGGTCAGTGGATTCCTCTTCAACACTCTTCGTTCCAACTATTCCAACAGGAAAAAATGCTATCACCATGATTGCGATTCATGGAGGAACTTTTTTGATGGGAGCGGATTCGAGTTGTCATACAGCGGGAGATACCAATTATTGGGGAGATACGGTTCATTCAGTGATTTTGACAGCGTTTAATATGAGTGAAACAGAAGTGACACAAGAGCAATATTTATCTGTGATGGGAGTAAATCCATCCAGTTTCACGGGCGATTTAACGAGACCAGTAGAAATGGTCTCGTGGTACGATGCCGTGAGGTTCTGCAATTCCTTATCTCTGATAACGGGTAAGACGGCTTGCTATGACTTATCAAACAGTGATTCAACACAATGGAAGTGCGATATGACACAAAACGGATATCGCCTTCCATCCGAAGCAGAGTGGGAATATGCGGCGAAGGCTGGAAATGATTCGTGCAATTATTACTGGGGGAATGACACTGCGACACTGAATGTGAATTCGTGGAATTTGAATAATAGTGACTACTTTGCGCATCCAGTAGGAACGAAAACCGCGAATGCCTTTGGACTTTACGATATGAGCGGCAACGTATGGCAATGGTGCAACGATTGGTACGGAACCTATAGAAGTTTGGCACAGAGTGACCCCGCAGGAGCAACTACGGGCGACTCCCGCACGCTTCGAGGCGGCAGTTGGGAGGTAATCGTAGCGACCAGCTTTCGTTCTGCCTTTCGCTACAGTGACTTCCCTGCCTCACGCTACTACGACATCGGTTTCCGAATCGTCTCCCGCCCCTAATTCCGTCTGAACCATGATAAAAGGATTTCAGGATTTCCACGATTTCAAAATCATGGGAATCCTCTGGATCAGCAATAGATATTCAGATCATCAAATATCTGACTCGAAAAAATCAGCTTGCGGAACTTAACGAGATCTTCGTGGAAGATTCTCGTGTTGTCGTATGATTCGAAATGTTTCGCGAGTTCTTTGTGAATCGCGCTGGTTCCTTTTCCGAGTTTGTCGGCGTTGCGGAAGGTTAGCGCCTGAAGCTGTGCGAGCACTTCGAGCGTCACAACGTGCTTGGCGTTGCTGACAGCCTTGAACGCCTTGCGGGCCGCGACGGTTCCCATGCTGACCACGTCCTGATTCGACTCGTTGCATGAGATCGAATGAACGCTTACCGGCCCTGCTTGCTGGCGGATCTCGGCAGTGGTTGAGGTCGCGAGGTACTGTGCGCCCATGAAGCCCATCGTGAGCCCGAGGGTTCCTGGAATCAGATTTTCTGGGAGTCCTTCGTTGAGACTGCGATCGAGCAGTTTGTTCAGGCGACGCTCCGAAAGATTGACCAGCGTTGCCATCGCAATCGCGAGCACGTCCATTGCAAAGCCGATGCTTTGTCCGTGAAAGTTTCCGCCGTGAATGATCTTCTTTTTTTCAGGAATGATAATCGGATTATCGTTGCTCGAATTAGCCTCGGTCTCGACCGTGATCGTTGCGGCTTCGACGGCCTCGTAAACTGGCGCCAAAATCTGCGGCGTGCAGCGGATCGAATAGACATCCTGAACATTT
>CAIOZP010000093.1 GCA_903862805.1 uncultured Fibrobacterota bacterium | reverse complement strand
GAAAAGATTATAGGTAAATTGATATACCTGTTCAGGTTTATCATCGAGTCTGGCAATCTCTGCCAACTCTTTTCGAAATTCACGTGTTTTCATTTTGAAAAGTTCGAATGTGGCCCTGGAAATGCTGAACGTAGTGGAAGCGCTCATTCGGCTTTTGACAGGATGCGTATCGTAGGCACGAACAGCCATCGCCAACATATCCGCCTGAAATTTTTCGATCACGAAAATATCGGCACCTTTGGGCGCTGTTCCGATCACGTTGTCTGTCTGATGAAAAAGTCCATCTTCGTCGCGCTCAATAAAGCCAAGCTTTTCGAGGAGTGCAACAGAATCACGCGCCTGTACAGCAGTAATCGGTGGTGAGAGGAAAATACCAAGCTTCACATAATTACCCTTGAAATCGAAGAAAGTGACAACCTCACGCACGACGCTGTGGTACCACTTGCTGTAATATTCATAGCGGTCGGGACTGATCTGCTTGATATCAAGCATGCGCCTCGCCTCGACAATTCGACTGTAGAACTGTGTCTTTTCGGTAATCGTCGTAGCCTGATTGAAGAAAACGAGATTTTCGAAATACTCAGCCTCTTCGCGTGAATGCCCGAGCGCTGTCGATACCTTGAAAACCGTGTTCTTGGCAAGATTTCGCTTGCCCTGAATTACGTAATACAGAAACGAGGACGCGTTTATCCCTGCTTTTTGAGAAAATGAACGGTACGAGAAGTTCTTCTTGGCTGACTTCTGTTCCTCATAATACGCCTTGAGGTACTCGCGGTAATTCTGAAATTCAAATACATCAGCCATATCTGCCCCGCAGTTTCTGCGCACACAACACCGAATATAATATCTCATTATAATAGCTAAATACTGGACACAGCAAGATCAGGTATTCTTCCGCAGCATTCTCTTTTGAGAACACGCCGCCGTTATGCAAAGATAAAATTGGGTGTTCCCATCCGCCTGACCAATAATCGATAAATCGCGATATTTTTCCATACAATCAATCACATCCACCACACAAATTTTTGCGAGACACTATATTCCTTTATATGATAGTTATGTGAGACAATTTTGATATTTCATCCGGAGGGAAATGTGAAGACTTATTCTGCCGATGCGATCAGGAATGTGTGTCTTTTAGCTCATCATGGCGTGGGAAAAACCACGCTTGCCGAGGCTTTGTGTTTTGCCGCAGGTGCAACGAAAAAGGCTGGCAGTGTCGATGCCGGTACAAGCATCTTTGACATAAGGGCCGATGAAAAGAAACATCGCATGACGGTCTCGCTCTCGATGGCGGCCATCGAATATTCCGGAACGAAAATCAATCTGCTCGATGCACCCGGATTTGTCGATTTCTATGGAGATGTTCAATCGGCGCTTCGCGTTGTGGAGTCGGCAGGTATCATTGTCGATGCCGCAGTCGGGCCTCAGGTTGGCACAGAGGCGGCGATCCGTCTTGCCGCGGCAGAGAATGTACCGCGGTTTTTTATTATCAACGGACTCGAAAAAGACACCGCCGACTATCGCAGAACACTCACACAAATCGCCGAGACAACAGGCACGCACCTCGCGCCGATCAGCGTTCCGGTCGGAATCGGGCCGTCGTTCTCAGATGTAAAGGATCTCTCTGCTGCGGCAGTTGATGGTTTCGATGATATTCGCGGAATGCTGATGGAATCGGTTGCCGAAAGCAGCGAAGAACTCATGAACGCCTTTTTCGATCATGGCGAACTTACGGCCGATGAAATCAAAAAAGGTCTTGTAGATGGAATGAAACACGGAACGGTAATCCCCGTTTTGTGCGCAAGTGCAACAAAGAACGTCGGTCTCGATCTACTGCTTTCTTTCATTTCGTCAAGTTGTCCGGCGGCTTCATCCTGTACCGAAATCATTGTTGAAAAAGATGGCGCAGAAGATATTGTCGAAGTCGCATCTGTCAAGGGAACACTCGGCCTTGTTTTCAAGACGGTCTGCGAAGAACACGTTGGCGACCTCTCGCTGGTGCGTGTGCTCGCCGGAAGTATTTCGCAAGGAACAGAACTCGTCGCATCAGGTAGATCATCCGAAAAGGTTGGCGGGATTACCTTCCTCTGCGGATCGACACAACTCGAAGCCGCGTCGATTTCCGTTGGCGACATCGGCGGTCTTATCAAACTGAAAGACACGCACACCTTCGATACGCTTGCCGACAAAGGAATAAATCTCAGAGTCAAGTCTGTCGAGCTTCCTGAACCGCTTGTACGCACGGCCATTTCTGCAAAGAATCCTTCCGATGAAGACAAGATCAGTGCCGGTTTCAAGCGCATCCACGAAGAGGATCCGTCGTTTCGCTACGACTTCAAACCGGACATTCAGCAGTCAATACTTGCGACCTGCGGAGAGATGCACACGAATATTATCCTCGAAAATCTCTCGGCCCGTTATCATGTCGAGATTGACAAAAAGGCACCGAAGATTTCCTATCGCGAAACCGTGACAAAGCCGGTGAAATATGTGGAGCATACTCACAAGAAACAGACCGGTGGCGCGGGTCAGTTTGCAAAGGTATTCATCGACCTCGAACCGGCAAAACGTGGTGAAGGGTATTCATTCATCGACAAGATTGTTGGTGGAGTTATTGATCAGTCGTTTCGACCAAGTGTTGACAAGGGTGTTCAGTCTCGCATGAAAGATGGATTGCTCGCTGGGTATCCGGTGGTTGATGTGAAGGTTTCGTTGGTCGATGGAAAAACTCATCCGGTTGACAGCAAGGACGTTGCGTTTCAAATGGCCGGACGCGCGGTGTTCCGCAAGGCGTTTGAAATGGCAGG
>CAIOZP010000092.1 GCA_903862805.1 uncultured Fibrobacterota bacterium | reverse complement strand
TCGTTTCGTCGATCGAGCATCCGGCGGTTTCGGCATGTGTGAAGTATTGGCAATCGTTTGGCATAGAGATGAGAATTGCTCCCGTTGACAAAGAGGGAATAGTAATTCTCGATGAACTTGAAAAACTTATAGATGAAAACACTCGCCTCGTCTCGGTAATGGCTGCCAATAACGAAACCGGAACGATTCAACCTATTGACAAAATAGTAACGATCTGCCACGAGCGAAGAACGCTGTTCCACTGCGATGCGGTTCAGGCCTTCGGCAAGATTCCGCTTGACATAACGGGAATCGATCTTCTCTCTGCTTCGTCACACAAGATCGGCGGGCCGAAGGGAACCGGATTCCTTTTCGTCAAGCGCAAGACACCGTTTGACACCGTTTCGCTTGGCGGAGGTCAGGAACTCGGTGTAAGATCAGGAACGCAAAACGTCCCATCAATCGCGGGTTTTGCAGCGGCGGCAAAGGCATCGTTTACTGACTTTGGCAGGCATAAGATTCTGTATGATCAGACAGAAAAACTATGGGAAATGATTAGCGGAAAATTGCCAGAAGCAAAGCGAAACGGTCATCCCGAAAATCGTCTCGGTGGAACGCTCAATATTTTCATTCCCAATACTCCGGCCGAGATGCTTGTCCAGGCGCTTGACATGGCGGGAATTTGCGTGTCGGCCGGATCGGCATGTTCATCCGGTGCTTTTGAGCCGAGCGCAGTTCTTATGGCAATGGGACTCCGTCGCCAGGAAGCACTTTGCAGTTTTCGTGTTTCAGCAGGATGGAATACCACAGTTGACGAAATCGAAACGGCCGCTGATGCGATTGTGCGATGCGCGGCAAGGGTTCGATTCTGATCCGCAAAAACTTTTTTGTATGACGTATATTTGCTGACCGTTTCGGATTGATTGACAAAGGGGAATGTGATGGCGCGCGGTTTTTGTTCACTAATGATCTCGATCTTGTTCATTGCCATTTCCTCGTCATCAGCTCGCGAATATCTTTCGCAGACAGACATCGATACATCAATTCAAAAGGCTTACTACTATTTCAATGCCGCTGGCCCCGAGGCCGGTGCGCCGATGACACAGGATCAGGCTATTGCTTTTGCGAAAAATGTCATCAAACATATGAAGGAATTGGCTGTCGGTGATCCTAACGAGAAATACATTTTGTGGAAGCTCGGCGAACTCGAAACACAGACTGCTCTTGAAGAAGACGAGGTGCGGCGCAAGCGCGAAATTGCATCTGTCAAGGACGCCAACGATCTCATTCTTTCATTCAACAGCGAAACCGGAAAGAAGCGTCCAGATTTTGCAGTGCTGTATGCGATCCAGTCTTCGGTGCTTGATCTGATGCCATCAAAGGGCAACGAGCTTGCCGATCTTGTCGAGAAGCGCAACAAGGGTGTGACTATGGAAGTCCGCTCGTATGTCAATTACTACATCGATCGTGAGAAGTTCGATTCTGCGGCGGTCGAGGTTGATTATCTTCGCAAGAATCGCAAGTACCTTGGCATTGGTGGTGATGAGTTCAACAAGTACGACAACATCATTTCTGTTCGCCGGAATAGTGCAAATTTCCGTAAGACAATTTCTACCTTGATGGAGCAGATCGCATCGGCGGTTTTATTTTGTGATATCGCCGGAGCCCATGCCGGACTTGATCAGTTCGATCAGTTCATGAAGATCGGCGGACTAACAACTGCCGATGCCGTGAACTTCCGTCAGCAGGCCGGAGTGTATCGGGCCCGCATCAACAAAAAAGAAGATTCACTTGTCAATGTGGCAATCGCGCTTATCGGATCGAAGGGTGTTGATGCCACAATCGCCTACGAGAATGCGGTTCTCAAGCCTCATAATGTCTCAAGAGAGAAACTCGCTTATGTAGATTGCAGAATGACAGGCTCTGCCACTACAGCGCCTACCAAGGCCGATGTTCTGGTGGCAAACGATTTGGCGACATTCAAAGATGACACCAATCCTTCATCACAGTCGTTCTGGGGCGCGACCATGTCTGACCTGAATTCCAAGGCGGAACACAAAATCGAGCATGATAATAATCAGCGTGGAACCACCAAGCCACCTCCGCGTCCGATTGGTGGGGTTGCAAAAAAGTAGTTTCGTTCCGAACTGACCGGCTCGCTGTGGAGCTACTTCAACCTGCAAGATGGTGTTCAAGTGAGCGACAAACAGAAGCGGTCGTCCCTGAATTTCAGAAACGACCGCTATGGTTCAGTTCAAAACAACTGTGAATTTTTAATATCTTTTGTCGGCAAACTCCACCCAACCACCGGCATCGACAAGGGCCGAATCAAATTCGCTAAGCGAATATTTTTCTGTCTGAAGAACCTTGCCGCCCTGCTTGAAATGAAGCTCGCACTTCGCCTGATCAACCTCACATTCAAGTCCGGCAACGCTCTTGAGAGCGAAGATCGCCTCAATTGCATCTTTGGAAAGCTCGATCGCCATCATTCCGCAGTTGAACATATTCTGCCTGAAAATACGGGCGTAGTTCTCGGCAATCACAAGCGTGATGTCGTTGACCTCGAGCGCCCAAGGCGCATGTTCGCGGCTCGAACCACATCCGAAGTTGGCGCGGGTCACAACTATTTTCGCCTTCTTCAAGGCATCGCCCTTTGGATCAAAGCCATCGAGCTTGAGATCTTCAAGCAGAAACGGCTTGAGCGCATCCTTCTCGACCTCTGTAAGATACTTGGCCGGAATTATCTCGTCGGTATTTATATCCGATCTGTCAAGGAAGAGTACAGGTCCACCAAATTTTTTCATGATAAATTTTCCTTTACTGTTTAATATTTCTCGTTTGTCAATCACGCACGCGGATCAACAAGATGTCCCGCAATACCTGCCGCGACCGCGCTGGCCGGACTCATCAGATGAACCATTCCGCCCTTGCCCATTCGACCATTGAAGTTGCGGTTGGTCGTGCTGGCGCAGGCTTCGTCTGGTGCGAGCACACCGTTGCTCATGCCGAGGCAGGCTCCGCAGGTCGGGTTGGTCACGCAATAACCGGCGTCAAGGAAGTCGGCTACAATGCCTTCATCCATTGCCTGCCGATAGATTTTCGGCGTTGCCGGACAAAGGATTCCGCGGACACCCTCGGCAAGCTTGGTTCCCTTTACCACTTCGCGAGCCGCACGCAGATCGCTTATGCGACCGTTGGTACAACTTCCGATATAGACCTGATTGACCTTGTACTCACCCATCTCTGAAAGTGGCTTGACCATGTCCGGCTTGAAGCCGAAAGTCGCAACCGGAACGATCTTGGTCGCATCAACTTCGATCACGCGCTCGTAAACCGCATCGGCATCTGAATGCCATTTTGCGAAGTCGGCAACCGCAGCTTCCTTCGTGCCGTACTGATCCTTCACGAACGTCCACAGATACTCTACGGTAACTGCATCGGGCGGACAGATGCCGGTTGTTCCACCAGCCTCAATAGCCATGTTCGAAAGCGTCATGCGCTCTTCCATATCCATTGCATCAATCGTGCTGCCGTGAAATTCTATCACGCGGTCGGTCGCGCCGTTGACCGTGAGCAGACTGATTATGTGCAGCATCACATCCTTCGCGTAAACGCGATTGCCAAGCTTGCCGTTCACATTCACGCGAATGGTTTTCGGTTGACGGAATGCGCATACGCCCTTGAGTATTCCAACCTCAAGATCAGTAGTTCCGACACCGGCCGCAAACGCGCCGAATGCGCCGTGCGTGCAAGTGTGGCTATCGCCCATGATCACGGTATATCCCGGCCGAATGAATCCTTTTTCAGGAAACAGCGCATGACAAACGCCGTTTGCGCCTACGTCGAAGAAGTCGGGCAGATCGTGTCGCTTGGCCCACTCCCGCATGATCTTCGCCTGCACCGCGCTCTTGGTATCTTTGGCAGGTGTAACGTGATCGATCACAGCCTTGATCTTGGTTTTGTCAAACACACGATCCTTCTCACGCCAGACAAGATCGGCAATCGCGATCGGCGTTGTTATCTCGTGACACATCACCACGTCGAGCGAAAGCACATGTGTCCCGGTGAAAGGTTCGTCTTTGCGGTGCGCGTCGAAAATTTTTTCTACAATCGTTTTCCCCATATGAACTCCTTATGTAGAGGAATTGAATTTAGTCGCATTTGTAAATCAATGAAAAATTAAGGCAGGAAAACAGAAGAAGGAAGGGGTTAGCCACCCCTTAGACCCGCTAAGGAAGATGTGACCCAAACACCCCCGCCTGTCGG
>CAIOZP010000091.1 GCA_903862805.1 uncultured Fibrobacterota bacterium | reverse complement strand
GCCGTCGGTGTCGGCGTCGGTTGCGATGATGATCTTGCCGTAGCGAAGATTCGCCACATCCTCTTCGATGCCCAGCGCCATCATCATGTTGTAAAGTTCTTCGTTCTTGTAGATCGCTGCCTGATTTTTGCCGTAAACATTCTGCGGTTTGCCCTTGAGCGAAAAAACCGCCTGCGTGTAAACGTCACGAGCCGCGACCATTGAACCCGCCGCAGATTCACCCTCGGTAATAAACAGGCTCGACGGATCGCCTTTGCTGCCGTCTTCGATGTGGTACTTGCAATCCTTGAGGTTTGGCACTTTTATCGCGACTCGCTTGGCCGCTACCTTCGCCTCTTTCTTGACAGACGAGAGCTCCTTGCGAAGCTTTTCGTTGGAGACGATTTTCTTTTCAAGCTCGCGTGCTGCGTCGCTGTTTTTGTGAAGAAGATCAACCAGCGCGCTCTTGACTTCGTTTACAATGTCGCCGCGAATCTCGGTATTGCCGAGTTTGTTTTTTGTCTGACTTTCAAAAACCGGATTCTTGAGTTTGATTGCAATTGCACCGGCTACGGCTTCGCGTATGTCAAGCCCCGAATAGTTCTTCTTGTAGAACTCGTTCACGCCCTTGAGAATTCCTTCGCGGAAAGCCGAAAGGTGCGTGCCGCCGTCGCTGGTGAACTGCCCGTTGACAAAGGAGAAATACGTCTCACCGTAATTTTCGGTATGCGTAATCGCGAATTCGAGTTGCTTCCCTTTGTAATGAAGCACCGGATACAGGATCTTTTCACCAACCTCGTTTTTTAGCAGGTCGAGCAATCCGCCACGGCTTTCGATTTTTTGCTTGTTGAAGTAGAGCGTCAGGCCGGTGTTGAGGTAGGCGTAGTTCCACATGCGCTGTTCAATATATTCAAGATTGAAGGCATATTCATTGAAGATTTCGGAGTCGGGGATGAACTCGACATACGTTCCATCGGCCTTCCCTTCGACCTTGCCGCTCTTCTTGCTCTTGAGTGCGCCACGCGAAAACACGGCTTCGAAGAATTGCCCATCGCGATAAGAGATCACCTTGAAATGCTGCGAAAGTGCATTGACCGCTTTCGTTCCGACGCCGTTGAGACCAACCGAAAACTGGAAAACATCGTCGTTATATTTCGCGCCGGTATTGATGATCGAAACGCATTCGATAACTTTACCGAGGGGAATTCCACGGCCGTAGTCGCGCACCGACACCGTGTTTTCAGCTACACTTATCTCGACCTTTTTGCCCACGCCCATGATGAACTCGTCAACCGAATTATCGACAACTTCCTTGAGCAGAATGTAAATGCCGTCGTCGTAGCTCGATCCGTCGCCAAGTCGTCCGATGTACATACCCGAACGAAGTCGGATGTGTTCCAGCGAAGAAAGCGTCTTGATCTTCGATTCGTCATAGACCGGAGCGGAATCAGTTTTTGCAGCCATATCAACCTTGAAAATTCTTGTGGTTAGCTTCCGTGAAAAATGGTTTCTGGAAGGCTTCGCCTGCAGAGCTATT
>CAIOZP010000090.1 GCA_903862805.1 uncultured Fibrobacterota bacterium | reverse complement strand
TGATTCATCATCCTTCAAAAAAGATTTTCATTCCGACAGACCACGGCATCACAGTGGTGACCGCGACGAAAAACGCAGTTCGTTTGGAGGCCCGTCGCGCGGAGGATTTGACAAACGCGAATCCGGCGGCGGACGTTTTGGCGGATCATCGGAAAAAAGATTTGATCGTGATGATAGATCAGAACGTCCATCACATTTCGGATCATCGGAAAAACGCTTCGACAGAAATGACAGATCGGAAAGACCGACACATTTTGATGGACCAAAGCGCAACGACCGTGGGACATCCATCAAGAAAGACTGGAACACCGACAAGTCGCTCCACAAGGGCAAACCTCGTGGTGAAAAACGAAGCTCATTCGGAGGCCCTGGACTTCGCTTCGGTTCACGCCGCGATAGTGGCGACAGCAAACCAGCCGGTAATTCCGGCGATGGCGATACTTCCGAATAATCTGTGGAAACTCAGGTATTCGAGAAGCCGATTGATTGATTGGCTTGGAAATTTTGATAACTTGAAGGCTACGATATTTAATGTCGTAGCCTTCTTTTTTTCATTGTATCGATATTATCCCAAATTTTCCATTAGACAAAATCTACCGCGCCATAGCCTACAGATTTCTCCCAGAGCTTCTTTATCCAAGCCCTTCTCTTCATCTGCAGAGCCATCTTGACGATGCTGCCATTTGCAGATTTTTCGATGAACGATGGTATCGCCAGTAACTTGTATCGAATCGTCGAAAGCCTGTTTCTCACCTTTTCACAGATTACAGATTGCCTGAAAAGGCTCATGAAATTGTAAGCGATAGTCATCAGTGCCAACGATGCTTCAGTGCCGTCAAAGCTGGTCAAGTTCATTTTGTCAAGGCCGTAGTCGTACTTCAGTTCCTTGATTCTGTTCTCGCAGGTTGCTCTGCCTCTGTAAAGTCTCCAGACTTCGGCAGGGCCGAGTAAAAGGCTCGTTATGTAACAAGTGTATCGGTATCCGTTGTAGTCGATTTCATCATCAAAAAGGCTTAGCTGTTTGCCAACTGCTTTGGGACGTTCGGCCACTTTCTGACGCACCGAGATCATCCTGCGAGGTTCGCACCACTGCGGTGCCTGATACTCAAATTCGCAGATCTCAATGCCATTTTCAATCTTCATCCAGGTGTCGAGTCCGGCAATTTTTCTTTGCACTGGTGCATGCATGGGAACCGCTACGATATATTCTGTTTTCTGCTCGCGTTTTTCTAAATAATCGAAGGTTTTTTGACTATAAAAGCCGCTATCGAGCCGGAGGAGGCCGATCTTTTTGTTTGGAAAATGCGACAATGTTTCCTCTAAAAATGCCTGGAAATTATTGGCAGTATGTGCATCGCCGGGACGCAGCCAGAAGTTGGCAACCATCTCTACATCCGCTACAAATGCGATGAGTGGATGATGCGAGTTACGGCCGGGTTTCCGTGGATTGTATCCTTTACAAGATGCGTCTTGATTGCCATAGCGCGTGATCACCGATGAGTCTATGTCGAGCGTGAAATTATCAAATGCAATGTTTGAAAAAAACCACCTGTAAAGCTCCCCGAAAATCTGCTCGTGAGTTGTATGAGAACTGAATTTTCGGAAGTACCGCTGAAAGGCTTTATGCTCCGGCATCCTGTCCCAGCCGAAGAGCTTTTGGATTGTTGTGTCGAAACGGGAAACGTCGAGATGAGAATAACGATTGGCTCCGCACCACAAAGAAGCCATGAACTGCGTCATGAGCTGCACCGGAGAATGTCCGCGATTTGAGCCTTGGGACGGCAACGGCAATGCTGAAAGTTTTTCCTGAAATCCCGATTGATCCATCAAGATTTTCAAAAGAGCAAGACCACCCCAAGCAGTGATCTCGTTATCGACAAATTCAAGACGAAGTGGCTCCAAAAAGCACCTCCCAAACACTTGAAACCCGCGCAGTTCCCATAAAACCAATACTTTGTCCTAATGGAAACCATTAGAAAATAGTATCGCTTTGCAATTGGTGGTAATCCTAATGGAAAATTTGGGATAAACGGATGATTTGATCGGCGCAGTTTTGGGAAATGAAAATTAACGGATGATTTGGTCGGCGCAGTTTCGGGAAATGCAAATAAACGGATGATTCGGTCGGCGCAGTTTTGGGAAATGCAAATAAACGGATGATTCGGTCGGCGCAGTTTTGGGAAATGCAAATAAACGGATGATTTGGACGGCGCAGTTTCGGGAAATGCAAATAAACGAATAATTCAGTCGCCGAACTTTTGAGGCGGGCAAATTCACGGATAAAAATGAATAACGGCTGATTCTTCGTAGGAATCAGCCGCTTTGTTGAGTTTCCGTAACGAGTTACTGTGAATCAGGCTTTCGCGTCACTTGCAGAACTTGTTGCGGCGGGACTTGCCGGAGCTTTTTTCTTCGCAGCGAGAGTCTCACGCAATCTTGCCGCCGGAAAAATCGTGTCAATTATTTCGCTGACCTTTCCAACTAATCCGCCGACTGTCGAATCAGCCGTCATGCGGCTTTCGCGGCGGATTGTTGCGAGAAGATGTCCGACCTCGCTGTAAATATGCTGCTTCTGTTCCACCAAAAGTGGAAGCTCGCCTTTCACTTCTTTTTCGTTCATCAGCTCAGAATACAATGCCACGAAATCCGCTTCACATTTGCGAAGACTTTCAACTTCGGCGCGTAGTCCGATTTTGTCAATCAATGCCGAATTCTCCGGCTTGTCGAAATCGGCGATCAGGAGTGTGAGACCGGCGGTTTCGTCGGCATATGGCGCAGAATCGAGCTTGTCGCCGCGCAAGTGAATCATTGCCTCAATCTTCGTCGCCGCTGATCGGGTTTCATCATCAATACTCAGAATTTTTCCACTGATAATATGCCGGATGCTCCGAAACGCAAGATCGCGTTTGTCATCCGCATCGACGAGTGCTTTTGTCGATGAATTGGCCGCCGTCCGCGACAGCGCCTGCTGATGGCTGACAAGCAAAGCCCCCGCCGATTTCGCGAGCGTCTGAAGATATGGATCGACGCCTTGCGCCTTTTCGACCTCATCGTCCGTCAGTTGAACGAATGTGCGCAGCTCGTTGTCGGAGAGGATGCGCAGGTTGAGTGGCTGCAGAACTGATTCGGACATATGTCCTCCTTTGGAAAGTTGTTGTAAGAAAAAATCCGGCTGGGGCCGGGTAATTTTTAACTTATTTGATTAATACCGATTTCGTCAGATTGGTGGATTTGTTTTCGAGGAGGATGAAATCAAATTAAATCCACACTGAAATCGTCAGAAACAGGCTGTCAATTTCAATCCAACTCTGTTCGAAGAAATCTGCGGTTTGATTTCGATATCTCTGAGTTTGCGCTTATTATGAATGACACACGGAATACCTATTCCAAGCATGCTCGCACCGCAGACTCCAATAAGTAAACCGGCAATCTGGCCACCCGCATGATCTGACAAAGGAAAATTCGAGTTAACCCCAGTATCATTCGGCAATGAAAATTCAACACATGCTACGACTACGCCAACGCTAGCCGTTACGGCACCGCAGACAGTAAACAGCTCCAATTTACTGACTTTTTCTTTGAGCTGATCCAACGATTCCTTTGGGTTGACTTCATCCGCAGACACAGCAATCACTGAAAGAAGCATAAATACAATTACTACAATATTTTTGATTGCTGTCATTTGAACCTGTATCCATTCTTCTTATAGCTTCGCCACACCGCCGACTTGTTCAGATCGAACATCAGCAATCCGCCGGTGTTGCCGTCGCTGCTGCAAAATGTCGAGATTATTGTATCTCCCCAATTGGTGGAAGAGCGGTTCAGGGAAGCTTGGAAAGACGGCCCCAAAACAGTATCGCCTTCAAGATTCAGCCAAAGAGTGTCTTTGGTATTAACCATGAACCTATTCCAGCCTCTTGTTTTTGAATCCCTGTATGCCCCGAGAAACGGGGATATAAGCAAACCGTGATAATTGAGGAAGTTGGCGATGAAATTTATGTCTGTTATAACGGTGTCGCGTGTTCCGGTAGAGTAATCGGAATAAAATAAACCGGTATCTTTACGCGACGAACCATCGGACGCTATTGCCCAGATACCGTTGTAGTCTGTGCCGACAATGAAATCACCGGTGCTGCTGTCTTGGGCTAAACCCGAAGAATTTATGCCAATTGTCGTGTCGAACCGATTAGTGATTGTACCGGGTATTACCTGCCAGCTTGTCCCGTTATATTTCCATACTCCGCAGTCACCGGTAGTCCACAAAAATCCACCGGCGACATAGAAATCTCCAGGATAGTTGCTCAAGCCTACAGTATCTTTTCTCCAGCCAGAGTCGGCTCTTGACCAATGCCCGTTGTCTTCATAGCGATATATTCTGCCGAGTTGTGCATCCCATGTGGGATAAACGCTTGTCCCGTAGTCCTGTCGGGTGCCAACATAAATGTGACCATTATATTTTGCGATTCCGAAAAACATCAGCCGCAAGGAATCGGAATTCGTACCGTAATTCCACTTCCGTGTTGTGTCACAAAATTCCCGCCAGTCTGCAACGATATTCGTAAACGTATTTGTGCGGGTATCATATTGCCAGATTTTCTTGTTTGTTGTCGGAATCCATATCGATACTGAATCGGCTGCAAGATAGTAATTATTCCATCCGGAATCCGGCAAACTGAATTTCTCAAATATGAAATCCGGTATTGTTGCAGTTAGCAATCCACTGTGACCAGCACCATCTCCACCCGATGAAATAAAAAGACTATTGCCACATCTTACCATCGCCCCGAAGCCCATTGCGGTGCCATTTTGAACGGCCCCCGCCAATTCCCATCCCATAACTCTTACTCGTGTATCCGTCGGCCCTACAACCTTTGAACCCTTCAAAGAACACGCAAATAGCGTAGCAACAAGAAAACAAACCGGGAGCATTGCTCCCGGCCAAAAGGATTTTCTGTGCATTATAGAGCACTCCCTGTCGTATCCACCCATGTTGAATCGTCTAACCAGACATCATTGGTATCAACAGGAGGAGGAAGCGGAATAGTTCCATTCCCGACAGTTACCGCAGGGCAAGGCTGCCAAGTTGTGGCTCGTGCAAACACATTCCATGCAGGACGATTTGACCAGTCTGAATAATGGATACCAAGCAACATTCCATAACTATTGTTGTATCCTTCTCCAG
>CAIOZP010000089.1 GCA_903862805.1 uncultured Fibrobacterota bacterium | reverse complement strand
TCGCTGTTCAAGCCGAATACGCCGTTGCTTTCGGTCTTCAACGACCTCGAAGAGCTTGTGCATCCGGTGGCAGAGCACCCAGTGCAAACTCATCGACTCGACGACATTCCCGAAATTTGCGACGTTGATTTTCTCAAGGCCGATGTGCAGGGTGCCGAGCTTATGGTGCTCAAAGGCGGGCAGCGCTGTCTTGCAAATGCGGTGGCAATGCAGCTCGAAGTCGAGTTCGTTCCGCTCTACGAAAACCAGCCGCTCTTTGCCGATGTTGATTCATATTTGCGGGCGAAGGGATTCCTGTTTCACACGTTCAATGGTTACGCCAGCCGTTGTTACAAACCCTTTGCAATGCCAGGCAAGAAATATTCCGGTGTCCGTCAGATGCTGTGGTCGGACGCGATGTTCATTCCCGATTTGTTACGGTTCGATTCCTTGACAAACGAGAAGCTGCTCAAGCTGGCCCTGATCTCACATGCGATATTCGGATCTTACGACCTCGCAGCGCGGCTGATCAATCTGGTTGACATGCGGGAAGGAACAGATCGTGTGTCGAGGTATGCCAAAATCGCGGAGAAAAAGATCAACGGAAAGTGAGATTTTTGTCCGATACGTCTAATAGATCTCTTCGACACGACCGGCGCCACGATCAATCAGCAACCTGCCGGAATCACTCAATCCGATAACCTTCACCGGCACTTCTATTCCACCTATGACCACTGTCTGAATCCCACTTTCGCATTTGTAAAGCAGCGAATTGTACAGATTTCTCATCCTACCAAAACCATCGTCACGTAATTCCTCCACGAGTTTTTTCAAGCAAAGAGCAACAGCTTTCATGACATCAAAAATCTCGTGCTCATTTTGCGATTCGTCAAGCATGGTTGTCACTTGACTCGATGCAACATTGAGTTCTTCGACCGTGCTGTTCACGTTGAGTCCGATCCCGACTATCGCCCATGATCTATCATCGATTGTCATACTTTCACAAAGAATCCCGCAGATTTTTGCGCCATCAATCAGAATGTCGTTGGGCCATTTTATTTGAGCGTTGATATCGCACTTGTCAAGATGCTCCGCGACAGCTAAAGCCGCCGCTTGCGTGATGTTTCCCCACGATGCTAATGGAATATTGTCAAGTGGAACAAGAATCGAAAAGGCGAGATCTTTACCGGCGACCATGTTCCAAAGACGATCGAAACGACCACGACCGGCAGTTTGATCTACAGCGCGGATCAGCGACCATGGTTCGTATTCGGCGAGATGTTCTTTGAGAAACGTGCTGGATGAAAAAAGCCTGTCGAAGCGGTATTCGACGATACCTTCTCCGACAGGCCAAACTGTCACAGACGAATTCAATTATCAGGCTTGCGGTTGAGCGATCAGTCCGGGAATTTCTATTTCGGTGTTGATGTCGGCTTCGTAGTCGATACCGGCAACATCAAAACCAAAAAGACGGAAGAACTCCGTGCGGACAAGATCAATGTCGGATCGGTCGGAAAGGTTTTCGGTATTGAGCCCTTCCCACTGATCTTCAACTGCTTTCTGCACGTCTGGACGAAGCTCCCAGTCGTCAACGCGGATGCGGCCTTTTTCATCGAGCTTGCGATCGGTTGAATAGAGTCGGTCAGACATCATGCGATACATCTGTTCGATGCATCCTTCGTGAATGCCTTTTTCGCGCATGACCTTGTAAAGTAGCGCTGTGTAAAGTAGTACAACCGGAATCGCCGAGCTGGCCTGTGTCACAAGCGCTTTGTTGACAGACACGAACGCGCGGCCGTCGTTTTTCTTCATGCGCTCGTCGAGTATAATGCCGGTTTTTTCGAGATCGTCTTTGGCGCGGCCGATGGTTCCTTCGCGATAAATCGCGCGGGTGATTTCGGGACCGATGTACGAATAAGCGACAGTCATTGCACCTGGAGCGAGTACGCCGTTCTTTTCAAGCGCGTCGATCCAGAGTGTCCAGTCTTCGCCGCCCATGATCGCAACAGTGTCGGAAATTTCTTTCTCGGTGGCGGGCGAAATCGAGATGTTCTTTATTTCCTTCGAGTGAAAATCGACAGTCTTGTTTGTATAGACATCATTGCCGATCGGCTTGAGACAGGACGTGAATTTCTCTTTGGTGTCGGGATGAAAGCGCACGCCCGAAGCAATCGAGTAAATCACCAGATCGACGGTGCCAAGATCGGCCTTGATCATGTCGATGGTAAGCTGCTTGACTTCATGCGAAAAAGCGTCACCGTTTATGCTGCGGCTCCAGAGTCCGGCTTTGTGGGCTTCCTTCTCGAACTCGACGGTGTTGTACCAGCCGGCCGATGCCGTGCGTGTTCCCGCTGCCGGTCGTTCGAAGAAGACACCGAGCGTCGCCGCACCTGCACCGAAAGCCGATGTAATACGGGTCGCAAGGCCGAAGCCTGTTGACGCACCAATGACGAGAACCTTTTTCGGGCCATCTATCTTCGGCT
>CAIOZP010000088.1 GCA_903862805.1 uncultured Fibrobacterota bacterium | reverse complement strand
CTACATGATGTATTGTGAAATGCGAAAGACGAATTGGAAAAACCGTGTAAAAAAGTCCGTTCAATATGCGAACAGAATATCTCATACCATTTCTGTTCGCCTTGTGGCGCACGATTTTTCAACACCGTATAAAAAAACCACGAGCATTAAAAGTAATTCCGGCGTATCATAACAGAAACTTTACGGAACCGATAGACTTCAAGTGGAGAATAATCATGAGACAGCTTTCGTCCGGTCTTTTTCTGGCGATTATTATGGCAATACAGCTTTGGGCCGCACCTATGGATGGGAAATCATTCCAGTTCAAGCAACCTGACGGATCATTAGTTCCTGTAAAGGTTTTCGGTGATGAATATTATCAGCGTGTCGAATCTCCAGACGGCCGAACACTTGTGCGCTCAAGCGATGGATGGATCCACTACGCGGCGATCAACAGCGACTCCACCGATTTTGTTCCACTTGGAATCTATCGTGGTTTCAGTCTTTCAAAAACAGTCGCTTCACAGACGCTTCATGCCGAGCTGAGGAAATCGGCCATTATCGGCAAGTCGGCTGTTGTACGCGCAGCTTTCACTCACCGGCCTGTCGCAAGGGCGCTTCACAAAGCTGCCGCTTCCACTTTTACACCGTTGTACTATCAACCGAGCGGAAACATCGTCGGGCTTACGGTGTTGATCCAGTTCCCCGATCATTCTGCTGAGATCGCGCAAAGTGTGGTCGATTCCTTCTGCAACCAGGTTGGCTACAGTCAGTATTCCACAAATGGATCAGTCAGGGATTTTTTCGCACGCACCTCCGGCGGTGTACTTACTTACACGAACCACGTTACAAGCTATTACACAGCCAAGCACAATTTTTCATGGTATGACGATTCCGCAGGCGTGACCTTCGGAGAACGCTCTGATTCTCTGATGCTCGAAGCGCTGACATGGCTCCGCGATTCACAGGGATTTGATTTCTCAACGCTCAGTTCGCACAAATACTACGACACCGTTTACAATAATCAGGGAACCGTGATCCAGCGGATCGACAGCACTCCGGTTATAACTGCACTGAACTTCATGTACGCCGGTGCGCCGCAAAACGGCTGGAGCGCCGGACTCTGGCCACATTCCGGCTGGTTGCTTGGGGCGTTTACAGCGAACGGTCTGACTTCGTACCGGTATCAGATATGCAATCTCTCCTCGTCTTCAAATGCCGCCGGTTCCGCCGGACCAGACCTCGGAACCTACGCACATGAAGACGGCCACATGCTTTGCGGATATCCCGACCTGTATCCGGCCACCAAAGCCAACGGCGTAGGAGTCGGCAGCTATTGCACCATGTGCTACGGATGCCTCGACATCGGCAGTATTTCAAATCCGCTCGACGGCGGATCGCACAATCCTCCGCCGTACAACCCATTCTTCCGCTACGAATGCGGCTGGCTGAATCCGCTCGACATAACCTACTCAAGAGACACAACAATCTCTCTCGATTGCGGCGACCTGTCGTCGGTCTGCATGTTCCGCGATACCAGCGATCCGACGCAGATGTATTTCATTGAGGCGCGGAGACGTGACGCAAATTTCAGGACATTCAAAGACTCCGGGCTTATTATCTGGCGGGCCAACATCAACGGCGACAATTTCAACACGACCACATATCTGCTCTCAGTTGAACAAGCAGACAATCGCGGGGATCTTGAGTCGGGTGCAAATTACGGCGATTCAACGGATCTGTTCCGGCAGATCAGCGGCAAGGCGTTCTCCGATGCGACAAGTCCGGCGGCGAACTGGGTCGGATCAAACTACTCCGGACTCGACATCCGCAATGTAAGCACCGTTTCGTCAACTATTACTTTCGACATTGGAACTCCATCGGTGGTTTCTTCCGTGAAAAAAACCGTTCTGGCACGTGAAATTGGGGCGGAGCTTTACAAGTCGGAACTGCTGCTGACGGTTCCAATTGCCGGGTCTTATTCCATTTCGCTTTATTCCCTTGATGGACGAAGGGTTTCTGAGCAGACTCGTGCGGTCGGTATCGGTAAAACCGGCATAAAACTGCCCACCGAAATTGCCGCCGGTCAATATGTTCTCAAGATCAACGGAGCCGGAACGGAACTTGTGAAAACGGTTCACATGTTCTGATCCTCAAAAACCGGAGCAGATATTCGGGAAGGGCATGGAGGGAGAAGAAGGGCTTCCTCCATTTGTTTTTTTCTGCACACTTGCCCTATACCTAAAAAACCGGTTGCCCGAACCATTCCACGAACTTAAACTGTCCGCGAAATCCAAAGAGTGTTAACTTTACAAAGGAGCATTGAATGACACTTGCAGACATCAAGAGCAAAGCCAAGGATCTCGGCGTCAAAGGTTATAGCAAGTTGACGAAGCCGGAGCTGGTCAAGGCCATACAGGCCGCCGAGGGCAACAGCCCTTGCTATCAGGGCGAAATTGCATCCGTCTGCGGTATCGCCGACTGCATGTGGAAGGAAGATTGCGCATCCTGACAAAAGTGGATAACACTTCCATCGTGATTTCCCCGGGGATTTCATTAGATCGACCGGGGTTTTTTATATATTCCTCGAGCGCGGCCTGAAGTAAAACCTCAAGTAGCGGGCTTTTTATCAAAAGGCTCCATTTTTTTCTGACTCAGGCCGATAGTAAGACATGGGTCGTGATGCCTTAGGCTACACGGTCTCTTTGAACCGGAACAACGGGGTAAATTATGGACATCTTTTCCTTCATCGGCCTGTTCGGCGCCATGTCAATGATCCTTGGTGCCTTCGTCATGGAAGGTGGAAACATCGCCGGACTTCTTGCACCAACAGCTATGATGATCATCTTCGGCGGAACGGTCGGATGCGTCATGACCTCTTTTCCTGGCGAAGAATTCAAACACGGCGCCATGATGATCAAGGAAGTCTTCTTCACCAAACATGTGAATCAGATCGAGATCATCAACAAGATGGTCGAACTCGCAGAAAAGGCACGCCGCGAAGGAATCCTGTCCCTCGAATCTTACGTTCACCAAGATGATCTTCACCCGATATTTGCTAAAGGACTCGGTCTCGCGGTTGACGGAATCGAGGTGGAAACGATGCGTGAAATTCTGGAGCGTGAAGCTTTCCTTTACGAAACTCAATATATCGTCGGTGCGGAAGTTTTTGAAGCGGCGGGCGGATTCTCTCCGACAATGGGTGTTATCGGAACGGTGCTCGGACTCATTTCGGTTCTGTCAAACCTTTCCGATCCTTCTTCCCTCGGCCCGAAGATCGCCATGGCTTTCATCGCGACATTCTTTGGTGTCAGCTTCGCAAACGTTGTTTGGCTTCCGTTCAGCAACAAGCTCAGAAACCGCTCGAAAGAGCTCAAGAATACGCACGATATAATCATTCAGGGAATTCTCTCGATACAGGCCGGTGAAAATCCGCGTGTCATTAAAGACAAGCTGAACCTCACCCTGCTTGAGAAACTACACCACTGATAACCTGCGCCGCGATAAACGGCGCATTGCGGAGTTCTGTTAATGGCACCCAAGACGCCACCGAAACCCGAAAAAGACAAAGCGGAACGATGGCTACTCACATATGCTGACCTCATCACGCTGCTGCTGATCTTCTTCATCGTGCTGTACGTCATGAGTATCCAGGACATCGTCAAGTTCAAGGCGGTGTCGCAGTCGCTCGTTCAGGCGCTCAACGGCGGCGGAAAAACCATGATGGGTGAAGCGCCGGGTCCATCGATGATCGAGGGAACCATCGGCTACGAAAAGAAGTTCAGCCCCGAAAAAAAACGGCCGACCGATAAAGTCAAAAAAGACCAGAAAGACATCGCAAAACAAATTCAGGACATTGCAAAAAAAGCCGGAATAGAAACATCTGTCTCTGTGAAAGAAGAAGAACGCGGTGTCGTTATCAGTATTCAGGACAAGGTGCTGTTCAAAAGCGGCGAGGCGGTACTGAATCCGGAAGCGCATGAGCTTCTGCGTAAAATCGGCGAGTCAATAAAACCTACGGAGCAATTCATAAGAATTGAAGGACACACCGACAATCAGCCTATTTCGTGTTTCCCTTTTCCGACCAACTGGGAACTTTCGGCGGCGCGTGCGACAAACGTCGTGCGGCTTTTTGCCGAAGAGGCAGCGATCGAGCCGGAACGCCTTTCGGCCGTAGGCTACGGTCAATACCGCCCTGTCGCCGACAACAAAACCGAAGAAGGCCGCGCAAAAAACCGTCGAGTCGAGATTGTCATCATGAATGATCTCTATGCCAAGTCCGAATCCGGAGCAAGCCAGGATGTGACTCCGGCAGCCGGGCTTCTCGTAAGCAAATCCACAGACGGCGTGCCTTTGCCAGCCACTCAGATCGCGCCGGAACAACCAGCGTCTGCCGACGACAAAACACCACCGCAAGGCTCATCATTTCGTGACGATTTCTTCGAGAAGGAACTTGGCGGAAAGCATTGAAGATCAGGGACGAACGCCGTTTATTCCGGTTTCATCAATCTTGAATGGGGCGAAATCCGGTTCAGCCGTGACGATTGCGGTGCTGTG
>CAIOZP010000087.1 GCA_903862805.1 uncultured Fibrobacterota bacterium | reverse complement strand
TTACACCAGTTGCACCTGTAAAAGATGGCGACAGAAGGTTCTGAACGGATAGACCAAGAATATGGTCGCCGATAAGCGGATGAAGGATTCGATAACTGATACCCGCGTCAATAGAAATACCAGTCTGTTTGTCTATGCTCGTGGTAAACGCGTTTACGTTGAGACCTATACTGAAGCGGTCGAACGGATTCACAGCATAGGAAAGCATGTAAAGGTATCTGTTATCTTTGTAATTTGTGCCAGTTGAATCTATCGACCCTGTGTACACATTGTATTCTGTTCCCGCGATCTGGTCTTTGGAAGAAAGCCCAAGCCATGTAAAACCGACCGATTGATAAAGGCCAACCGGAATAGTAACGCCTATTTCTGAAAGATAAAACGCTCCGCCAAGCGTTGGCGCGAAAGCACCACGCAATGAAACGTAATTCTCTTCGGTCATGTATGCAGGGTTGATAGAAGGTGAATGCCTTACCAACATATCACGCCAAAATTCGGAAATATTGACATCTCCGGGAAGACCCTGCGCCACCACGTTCGCCGTTACAGCCGATACGGCGAAAACAGCCGCCGCAAATCTTCTGATTAATCCTGATTGCTTCATCTATAGTCCTTGATATTGATCTTGATTACTGCGACAGACTTAGAAATCGAAACGTGCACCGAGGTTCTGATTATCGGAACCTTTTATACTGCAACATTCCCTTGGATCCGGACGGAAATCCAGCATTCCGCGGGCCGACATGAATGCCGGGTCAAATGAATAGTTGTCTTTAATCTGCTGGCCTCGAATACCGTTCTGCCAGAAATTGTTTTTGGTGATATTGCTTTTGACCGAGGATTCTTGCGAGACTTTCATTCCGTATCTCTGATTGTCTGCGATTACGTTGTTTTCAACGACCACATTCGATGATCCGCCAACCGCAATACCATGATTCCCGTTAAACGCAACCGTGTTATGATTTATGCTTGCATTGACAGAGCGGGAATCCCAAAGCTGAATACCCGATGATCTGTTAAAGGCGATAACGTTGTCTTCAATTTTGGGAAGCTGGCGTACCGCGATAATACCGGTCATCCAATTCTTGTATATCAGACAATTTTTAATAGTCACATTGCCGTTACGACTGAACACACCGATAGTCGCGTTGTAGATTTCCAGACCATCGATAGTACTGTTGGTTCCCATGATCACAGCAGTACCACGTCCCATTCCGTTTAGCCGAGCCTTGCCACGGTTCCTCGCCTTTACAGTGACACCTTCTTTTATGGAAAGGTGATCTTTATAGACGCCGTCGTCAAGAAGCAAGGTGTCGCCAGGGCGAGCCTTGATCATAGCCTTGGATATTACATGTTTCCCACCGAGCGCGGAAAGCTCTACTCTTGCGCCGGCAAATGCACCCGACATAGTACACAACACTAGCCCTGCGGCTCCCGCCAAGGCGATGCGATGAAAGCGTATCGTCATGCAGATCTCCCCTCAATTACCATTTGAAAATACACGTGAGCCAAGATCGCCGCCATCGATAGACTGATTTCTGCATCCAGAATCGTCTTTCAGACGAAAATCGGAAACCCCAGCATTGACGAACCCCGGATCAGTATTAAAATTACCATCCGGCAGAGCCGCCATGAAATCCACGTTCATGAAAAAATCGTTGCTTTTTAGCGTAACCTTGGCAGTAGGATCAATCTTGAATCCGAACTGACCATTGTTTGCGATAATATTATTTTCGGCACCTGCTTCAGAGTTTCCGCCAAGTGCCACGCCATTGTTGCCGTTGTACGCAATCGTGTTATGGCTAATCGAGGTGTTTGTGTTCCGGACATCCCAGCCCTCAATCCCAGAGCCACCGTTACGGGCAATTACATTATCCTGAATAAGCGGAAGCTGACCGACACTTGAGACACCTGATTGAATATTGTCACGAATAAAACATTTTGATATCGTGATTGATGCACCTTCGGAATAAACCCCCACTCTTCCTTTGCAGATCGTAAAACCGCTTAGTGTAGAACCGTTCCTGAGCGTGACGTTGTTGCCGATCGATTTACCAACAATAACCGCTGCATGCGGGTGTTCGGCCATTAGCGCGATGTTTGCACCTACCCGAATCTGACCGGCATAGCTGCCATCAGCAACGAGAACAGTATCACCTTTTTTTGCATGGGCAAGAGCTTTACTGATGGTCGGAAATACAGACGGAACCCTTATTGTGGCAGCCGAAACCTCGCCGAACACAAGGGCCGTAATGAAAACCGGAAGTATCAGAACTCGCACCTTTAATGGACAAAGTAAATGGTGCACGATCGGCGAGCCTCCATGATTCACAGACAGATTCATTTCCCCCGTTTGTCAACAATATACACATTTTTTTTCTCTTTGCACGGACATCTTATTGAAATTTACTTAAATAAGTTAAAAAAGTGCGCGCTTGCCTAATTGAATGATTTTTCGCGCATAAGAGAGGTCTGTTTTAACCGGTTTGATGGCATAATGAGAAAAATTGTGATAAAATTCTACTGAACCTTCAAGGCGTAGAAAAAATTAAAATCGTTCCCGTAATTGACAAAAAAGAATAACCAAACACTCCTCACTGACCTTCCTATCGAACTGTAGCCAGAATCTTTATGACAAATAGGTAAACTCCTATGAAATCTTGGAAGCGGACAGAGAGTAGAATATCGGCGTCGAGGCACAAATAAACGGGCAAGGTCAATTCATCAGGATTCTTTTTGCGGCAAAGATACGATTCCGTTGCCGTTCATTCCTTTATAGGATGCTACTCGAATCGCTGTTTGAGCAGCGGTGAACGGGTCGTTGCCGCGGGCGATGCTGTGAAGGAACCCTCCATTAAAGGCACTTCCGGCAAGGCTTGGATATATAAAAGGCTTGGCCAGCTCCGGTACCGCAAATTCTTCGATGTGTTTGTCGTAACCAACGAGGCAGCCATTTGCGCCATTTTTAACCACGACGGTTTCTATGTCATGATCCCACATGAACCCGATAACATCGAGCGGGCGTTCGTATCCGAAAAGTGCTTTAGATTCGTGCGGAGCCGACGGAAAAATAACGTCGATCAGCGGCAGCACACTCCACATCACTTCCTTGGCATCGTCAAGAGTCCAACGCTGTAGGCGTAAATTCGGATCATAGGCGACCATCACTCCGGCGGTGTGCGCCATGTTGAAGGCTTTGAACACGGCCTGTCGCGCAGATTTTGAAGACGACTGGAGTTCACTGCTCGCATAAAGAATTTTCGCACTCTCGACAAGTGTATCGAAAATTGAAGCAGGCCCAATGTGCGTTGCCGCAGAGCCTGGCCGGTTGTAAAGATAATCGCGTTCTTCTGTGCGGCTATCTGCAAGAAAATAAATGCCGTTACTACCTTCGCACGTCGTTATGTAATCGACATTGATACCTTGCGAAATCAATCTGTCGCGAATAAATGATTCAAACGGATCGCGGCCGATTGCAGAAACAAAACGAACACCGGAACCAAGGCGCGCTGCCGCTGCCGCAACGTAAAGATCACTGCCGCCGATGTCACGTCTGAAGGTCGATGAATTGGTTATATCATTTTCGCAGGTAAACTCGGCAAGAACCTCGCCGAGAACAATAAGGTCGAAGTCCCGGATATTCCCGAAGGATTGCGGCATCAGCAGTTCCTTGCTCCGGCCGCGTCGAGGAATCGTCCGGTAAGCTCATCGATCTCGTCCTTGCGGGCAAGCGCCGATGTCCAATCGGCGGGAATTCCATCGAGACCGTAAAGAAGTCCGGCAAGAGCTCCGGCAACCGTACCGGTTGTATCCGTATCGAGGCCGAGGTTGACTGCTTCAAGCAGGATTTTCTCTGTAGTATCGTGACGCAGCACACACCACAGCGAAGCCTCGATAGTATGAACAACGTATCCGGAACTTTCGATTTCGTCGATGGTCATTTGTGGAATCGAAAGAGAGATGATGCGATTGTAGTGAAGGAGCTCGTTTGCAAACTGTTTTTTTGCGCCATAGAAAGAGGCCGCAGTACCAACAGCCTTGCGAATTGCTTCGCTTTTGTCGGCTCCGGCGATTATTTCACGTATCATCAGTGCATAAATTCCACAGCCGATCAGTGTTCGCGGATGTGCATGCGTGATCGCTGAAATCTCATGAATTCGTCCGATAAAATCTTCGGTGGTAAGACCGGCGAACCATATTGCTGCCGGAAGTATCCGCATGAGAGACCCATTACCGTTATCGTATTCGGTGATGCCACCGGAGCTGAGCGGTGTCGCGCTTTTGTCGCGGATCCCCTCAAGTGCCGTGACCGTAGTAATTCCTGCGTCGAACGCGAAACCCGACGGCGTCCACTTTCCATTAAACAGCCAGTCGCTGTATGTATTGGCGAGATCTTCGAGATCGTAGCCGCGACAGAGGCTGTCCATTGTGCAAAGAATCATTGAAGTGTCGTCGGACCAAGTGCCCTGAGGCATGTCATAGCGACCAAGCCCGAACATGTTCTTTACCGAAGCAAGTGCCAGTTCGGCTCTGGTTGATGACTCAACAGGAACGCCAAGAGCGTCTCCTATAATTGCAGCATATATTGCCGATTTACATTTCTCGCGATAATCCATTTGTTCCCCTGTGCATGGGCAAATCTAAAGTTTCCGGTGTCCGGCAGGCGCGGACGATTCATTTTTCAATACGGTTGTTGCTTTATTGCAACCAGCAGGTTCTCCGTAAAGGAACATCGTTGCCAATATAATAGATTTACCGAAAAACGTCATCCGAAAAAGAAAGGCCGCTTCCTTTTGGGAAACGGCCAAACGAAAAACCTTCGGTTATTACTTCGAAGTAACCTTGTATTCAACACGACGGTTGGTCTGATGGCAGGCATCATCCTCGCCGCAATTGGCGGAAATCAGCCGTTCTTTTCCATACGAAACGGTCTGGATGCGGTCGGCCGAAATACCGAAGTTGACGAGCCAGTCTTTCACTGACTTGGCGCGCTTTTCGCCGAGACCCATATTATAGTCGGCGGTTCCACGCTCGTCACAGTTTCCTTCGAGAGTGAACTTGACATTCGGGTACTCCTTGAGGAAAGCTCCCGCTTTCTGAAGTAGTCCGGATGCATCGCCACGAATATCCGAGGCATTGTAATCGAAATAAACTTTTACCAAATTTACGTTGATGAGCGAATCAACATTCGGTGCGGCTGGCGGTGGTGGTGGAGGCGGTGGTGGTGCCGGAGGTTCTACTACAACTTCCTGTTTCGGAGGCTCAACAACAGGCTCCGGTGCCTTGGCAACTTTCTTGTTGCAACCCGAGATGACCATGACTGCTGCTGTCACGGCAAAAAACACAAACGCGATTCTGATCCTGTTCACATTTACCTCCTACGGGACGGGTTTCTAACGGAAGATACTTCGTGAATATACTAACGGCAGTTACTGAAAAACCAACAAAGCACAATCATGACACTTTGTTAGTTTCTACTTCTTCGTTTTGTCGGTGTCGGTTTGCTTGCCCTGACGCTTTGCTTCCGACTGAAGCTCTTCTACGCCGGTCATCGGTTCTGCAATATGCTGACACATGAATTCGGCGTCATCGGCAAGCTCGCAATCGGGAGCGTTCTTTAGAACCCACTTGTAGCAGGCATCGGCCATTTCCGCATGATGCAGATGTTCGCCGTAGATGAATCCAAGCATGAAGAAGATATTGTTCCGCTTGGTTGTGTCTGACCCGAATCGCAGATATTTGCGATAGGATTCGGAGGCTTTATAGAAGTCTTCACGCTCGGTAGCCAACTTCGCAATTTCAACAAGTGCCTCTGATCCTTTCTTCGAGAAAGGGAAAAGCTGATTGAGCTTCTCATAGCTTTGGAGCGCCTGATCGTACGCACCGGCGGCATTGAGGGAATCGGCGGATTTTGAAATGCTATCTATAGATACATCCTGACCGTCGGTAAGATTCTTCTTGTAGAACTTCACACTTGCCTTGGAACGGATGTCGTACATTGTCTTGCTGATCTGAATGTCTGCAGTGGCAGCCTTGTCGGCGGCTATGGTCTTGGCAAGTGTTGCGGTATCCGGGACAAGCATCGGCTTACCGGATTTATCCCAATAATTGTAAAGCGACATGAGTGTGTCGACTTTGGCTGCAGCAAGCGCACCAGGTTTGACTTTAGTGTTCAGCCAGACTTTCACAACTTCAAATTTCCACGCCCAATCGAGTGCTGCAACAATTTGCGGTTTATCGGAATAACCGGTTTTCTTGGCTTCGGCGGAGAAGAGCTTCCAGCGGAGAAGCCAGTCGCAGAGCTCTTTCTTTTTGGCAGGGCTGCTGAAGCCCTGACGACGATCTGCCGGAATCCAGTTGATCAGTTCATTCACACGCTCTGCCGGAATGGCGGCCGGCCCGCTGGAATATCCAGAAAACGAATCAGGTGGAAGCACACCGTATGCCGCCTTGCACTTCTGCTTGAGAATAGTAACTCCGATGTCGCGCCGATACTGGTCGGGCCACCGTTTCTTTGCAAGTGCAGTGTCTATTGTAAATTCACCTGGCTTAGCCGTTGGCTTTTTGAACTGGGAATAAAATGTAGAATCCGGCTTCGGATTATCTGCAATTATAGCCATTGCAATTTGAGGTCGGGCATCTTTGAAAGTGAGAATGGTTGTATCTGTCTTGGTGGAATCTATTTTCTTGACGCTGAAATATCTGGTTTTCTTGTTCTTCTCATATTCGGCTTTCAGTAAACTGTCTGGAAGACCGAGGGTAGGAATCAGTTCGTCCTTGAAATAGAGCTGACCCGGATAAAATACAGAAAGGATCTGCCACTCCTGCGATGTTCGGATGCTGTCAAGATTGACGGCGGCCTTTGCAATCGGGTATGCAAGCTCCGCCATTACCGCAGAATAAACATCGCCGACAGCACTTGGGAAAGTAGCATCTGAGCACGGCCATGAGAAATAAACCGCCCTCAGCCCTGACATTACATCGGTGCTAAAATCGCGACCATTTATAGTCATGAAAAGTGAGGTATCCTGCTGTGGTGCCGAAGCTTTTTTATCGCCGGAAGGATGAGGCGCTGTTGACGCACATCCGGTCGAAAATAAAATCGCCGGCGCGGCGGCAAAGATACAAATGAAGGACGACACCAAGCGCTTCGGGAATACAGGCTTCTTCATAGGCGAAACAGAATCTCCATAACAGGTGGTTACTCTTACAAGGTTTTTACTGCATCATCCACGTCGTCGAAAATCTCAAGCAGTGTAGTGGCGCCGATGATTTCGATAATCTCGTAAACATTCTCGTTTACATTTGCGATCTTGAAACAGCCCTGCTTCTCTTTGGCGGATTTGCTGAAATGTAGCAGAATCCCCAGCCCGGTGCTGTTGACATAACGCAGTTTCTCGAAATCGGCAACGATATTCACCACGCCTGAATTCAACAGTGAAAAGATCTCTTCTACAACACTCTCGACATTGGTCGCATCGAGGTCGCCGATAAACCTGACAAGCTTCGCTGCAGCTTTTCCCGGCAGTTCCTCACACTTCAGTTCGATCTGTGACTGCATATATTTAGTCCTCTCGTATTTTGGTCACTCTGACGCAAGTGCCGTTTTCTGAATCAAGTATTTTAAAGTCACTGGAGAGCATTTTTACAAGCGCGAGTCCACGTCCGCGCATCTGGTCTTCGGCCTTGTTCGGATTCTCGGAGAAATTTGCCATGCGTTTGACGGTTTCGACACTGTCATCGCTACAGGTGTTAATCACATTGATTTCGACCTTACGGGAATCGATGCTGAACTGAACATCAACATGATTGTCGCCGATGGCGCTTCCATGTTCGACGGCATTATTACAGATTTCGTCGATGATAGTCTCGATACGGAACGCGTCCTTTTCGCCATAACCTTTCTGGCGTGCTATGCGGCGGACGAACTGACGCACCGGCGGAACGTACGACAAAGCCGAAGGAAAGGCGAAATCGAAACGGTCGATCTGTCCACGATATTCCCAGCCAAAATAACGAACCGCACCACGGACATCTTTAAAAAGTCTGAAAATCTTGTTGACTCCCAGCGCAAGTATCAGTTCTCGCATAGGCTCGGAAGGACCTGCCAAAACAAGGTCACCGTCACGCTTGGCAAGACTCAACCGCCAACCCATCATTTCACCGATGACCGACGAAGTGATGCCCTCAACGCTCTCGACATCGGCGACGACAAAGTTGGCATCCTCTTGCTCGATGCGGTCGAACTCTGCGTGGATCGCTCCGATGTTCTCTGTTGTAACAGTACCGCTGAGCTTGAGTATTATTATACCCGGAACCTCTGGCGATCTTGACGATTTGACTGAAAATTCATGCATGCTGTCTGATCTCCGTGATGTCATTCGCCGGTCTCTTCGCGGCGGCGAACGACGCGGATCGACGTGATATTGTTTTCGTCAATGTTGACATCGATGCTTTCTGCGAGCATACGTACGATCTCAAGACCGAGACCACCGTTGAGCCCTGCCTCCTGAACACGACGCAGTTCCGGCCCAGGCTGTGCCTCGGTAACGGCATTGCGAAGCTTTGAGATGTCGTTGCTGGAACCGCCCGGATCTTTCACGAGCATTTCTATATGATCGGGCCAGATCAGACATTCAAAATTGACAGAAGCGCCAACCGCCCGACAACCGTACTTGACGGCGTTTGAACAGATTTCATCGACAATAACCTCGGAGCGGTAGGCAAATTTATGCGAATACTGCTGTGAAACAAGCACCTCGGAAATGAGCTTGCGCACGGACGAGACATATTCGAGATCACCTGGAAAACTTATCTGGAACCGTTGCGGACGCAGTTCTTCGGACATTTCGGTTCCTTATTTTTCACCGTGAAGGATATACTTCTCTTCGGCAGAGGCGATAAGCCCCTTCTTCAACATCGTTTCCACAAGCCTTCCGGTAACGGAAAGCAATGCCGTGAACGTCGGCGCCTCACCGAGCCCATCAATGTTTTTCGTTTTACCGGCGTCTTTCTCGGACGATCCACGCATGGAATCAAGGATGCATTCCATGACGAACATTATTTCGCCGTAAGTCAAATTGCCTTTGCGGTATTCGGAAAAATCCTGAATCGCCGCAAGTATCATATCGTGGAGTTTGGTAAACTCTGCCTGATCGTCGAAGACGTTTCTGTACGAACCCATTCCCTGCATTTAATCCCCCGGTGTTTCGGTAATCTCAATGCCACGGACAGTCCAAACTGTCCGGTTTCTAATATAATCTCTTGCTCTTATGGATGAGTGGTGGTCGAATCTGTTTTTCCGGATGAATTGGATTTTCCGGCAGCCGGAGTCTTGCCAGCTTTTGCACTATCAGCCGGAGATGCCGATTTCAGATCCTTGGCTGCATCGGTGGGCAGGTTGAAAAGATCGGTGGCCGACTGCACCTTATCCGGTGTCGTTGCTGTCGGTGTTGCATTTTTGTTACGGTTGATCTGAGCATGAACAATCCCAGAATTTATGTCTGACGCCTGGCGCTGTATATCGGCGATGAGCTGATCGTCGAGAGCGACCTGATCTTCAACCGAAACATGGGTAACAAGCGTTCCCCGTTGAAACATCGCCGGATCTTTCTTGACAGATGCGACTGCATGGATGTCCCCGTTGAACTGAAATGCTTTCGCATTGATGTCGTAATAGCACAGCGAAACAGTGAGCTCCTTATCGGCCCGCGTCGCGACCACATATTTCCTTTTTACAGCATCACGCTGAGACGTGGCACGCGCCCACACGACAAGCGTTCTCGCGTTCATGATTCCGGCTGCATCCTGTATGAATCTGTCGGTGACCTCAGGATGTTCGGCAAAATTTGTGCGGTTGGCGAGGCGTTTCGCTGTTACCTGATCTACCATTTCGGCGGAAGGATCGGAGGAAATTGCATCGCCCAGACATCTGTCGAGCCGCTTTTCGATAGCCGGAAGATCGCCGGGGATCAGTCCGAGCCATATCAGGCGAACCTTTTCATCGTCCTGGGAAGACGCCACCGAGATCACGCCCACCATCATCATAAAAAATATGCGTAAGCTTGATGCTGTTCGCATTTTGTCAATTGTCATGAAAAACCTCCTTACGGATTTCGCCGTTCGCCTTGTAGATCCAGCTCAGGATCTCTGCCACAGCCGAATAGAGTTCCGGTGGAACCTCGCGGTCTATGTCGATCTGAGAAAGAAGCTCGACCAGATCACCGTCGCGATGGATCGGAACACCGTGCTCCTCCGCGAGTTTTTTTATCTGTTCGGCAAGAAACCCTCGGCCCTTTGCAACGACCTTTGGCGCGCTCTCGGAACCTTCGTCGTAGCTTAGCGCAACGGCCTGATCCTGCTTGTCTCTCATGAAAATAATCTCGTCCTCTCAGGCATGTGCATCAAAGCCCGTATTTGTCGGAGCCGCGTCCTTGACAAGCGCGACTTTTTTAGATTCCGGCGACTCGATCCGGACCGTTGCCGGTATTCCGATCAGTTTTGAAATCGCCTGCGATATTGCATCGGAGTTGTCGGCGAACCATTGGCGTGTACGTTCTGTTGCGGCACAGAGTGCCACGTCGATCAGACTGCCGGGATGATAATCAAGATCGGCCGAGACCGTTCCGGTTCCGCTCAAAGTCGTTTCGATATTTACAAAAACGCGCGATGGCTTTTTGCCTTTCAATCCGCTTTTGCCTTCACGGCGGAAAGTCATTTTAAGATCCGACCATTCGCCGCCAATATGCACCGGAATGGCGATGGTCTGCTGAACCGTTCCGCCGTCATTACTTTGTTCGGGACGTGCCGAAAGCTGCGCCGCTTCGAGCCGGTTGATCAGTGCCTCGATATGAATTTTCAGCTGCGAAACATCGACCATTTTTTCCTGTTTGCCAGCCGAAGCGACAATGTCGCCGGTGGTTGCAGGCGTGTGTTTCAATGTCGAATCGCGCTCGATCTTTCCGAGTTCGACAAGCAACGCGAGCTTTAGGCTGGCTTCCTTTTCGCGTCCGGCGGCGAGATCGTTTTCGAAGGAAAATCCGGCGAGTCGAACCAGCGCATCAATGAGATCGGAACTCGGTTTGTTTTGAGACGAAAGACGGACCGACAGTTCGGAGAATCCGCTCAGCACCTGTTCGAGCTGAGGGCTTTCAAGTTTCAGCGAATTGACAAGAGAGAAAAGTTTTTCGGCATTGTCGGCGGCACCGTTTGAACCGGCAAGAATTTTCGCCGCGACCGTAGCCGAGATCTGCGATTCACCCGCGCTTTGAAATGCTTTGACAAGAATCGCCGGGTTGGTTATCGGCGATTGATTTTGCGAACTCAGATTCAGCTTGACCAAAGCCGCATCCAGTGACTTCACGTCATCAAAGGAAATGCCGTTCGGGCTTTGCTTCACAGCATCAATAAAAATTTGCGGCGGAATATTTTTGAGCTGGCTGCTTGACATATTGCGAAGGAACGTGGCGATCTCCGGCTCGGCTTTGGACAGCGGAACCGAAACATTGCGTGTCAATATCGGCAGCTCTTCATCAACCGTCGGAATGATCATGCGCGGATCGCTTTTAACCGGCAGGATATTTGTATTCGGAGATGCGGTTGGTTCTGTTGGATTGTCATCAACAATTTTGAAAACTGCTTTCGACATAGTATCGGGTGAAGAGGAAACAGTCGGTTCGATCGCCGAAACTTTCGCCCCGATCTGTTCAAGTTTATCGGCAAGATCCTGCGGTAGATTTTTGCCTGCAATATCGGTGCATAGATTGGCGATGTCACGTCGAAGTGACGCCGAAAGAGACTCCACATCATCGACACTTTTTCCAATTTTGTCAATCTGGCTGAGCAACACCGATGGCAGAATGGAATTCTCTTCAATCATGTCGGCGACAACGTGCAGCGCCTTCAGCAAATTCGGAAGCGACTCTCCGGAAAGATCCTGAAGAAGTGAAACGGTATCGGCAGGAAGTTTTCCCGAAAGAATATTATTGGCAATCGGCTGAACGATAATTCCATCAGCTGACAGTGAGAGTGACACCTTCTGACCCGCCGTGAGTGTTGCACCGTTTGGCAGCGTAAGATCGACCGGCCCGGCAGAGGTTTTTACACGGCATTCCCCATTGTCAAGCATTCCCTCGACAGTTCCGAACACTACGGCAGCACCTGCGCTCGGCGAGATCGGCGTCTGGCTTTGAACTGCATTTGTCAGTGTCGGATTAATCGGCATCAGGAATAGTCCTTGGTCATCGGATATTTCCGCTATTTCAATTTACATCCTGATAAGGGAACCGGTGGTTGGGGAATTGAAAAACGGCGAGACCTGTTTGAATGAGTTGACGATGGAAATGATTGACAGATGCTAACGATGTTTGCAAAAAAACGGCCGGATCGGTGTCATAAATCCTGACGATTCGCCGATCCGGCCATACAAAAAAAAGCCATCAAGCCAGACTTTTTTTCCAGTCCATCATTGCATTGGTGAGTTTGGACGAGAGCGTTGTGTAGTCACTTCCAACCGCCATGAGTTTTTTGGCTTCTTCTTTTTTTCCGGTGGTGGCAAGCTCAGCTATGTGACCGGTTGCCTGATGAAACTTGGCGTGAAGATCGATTATTATCTTGTAGTGTGTCGTGGCCTTGTCGGCAGTGGTAAGACTCGGGCCATAAAGCCATTTACCGAAATCGCACTGATTATCGACTTTGATTGTGTCGATTGACTTGTCACTCTTGCCTGTCTCCAGTGCCATCGAAAGCCTTGCTTTCCACATGCCGTGAGCTGCGACGCCCTTTTCGATTTCGGCCTTGTCTGCCATAAAATCTCCTTTTGAAATGATGTTTCAAAGGCCGTCAGGATGAACATTTGTTTTTGTCCCTTCGGCCAACGGAAAGCAGTTTAAGGTAAGTGGGGTTAATCAGTCAACAATATTTTTCTATCTGGGATAAGAAAAATCGCATCTGTCAACGCAATAGTTTTCCTACGAAGTGGAACTCAGGCAAGAGCAGATTTTGAGCAGAGTTGCCCGGTTCCGTGTCGTGGCATTCTCTTTTGTCGATTTGCCAAAGGCTTTCACGAGAGCGCTTGCAAGGACACCGTCGCTGCACCACAGATATGCGGCCTTTGATCCAATCTTAAAAGCATCCGGTGCCCATGGTTTGTCCGCAAGAGGTTTTATGTCTTTCAATACATCTTCATTCTTGACAAATGCGACAAGAAATTTTGAGGGATCAATGGCGATTTTTTCGAAAGGATTTTCGGCGATGATTGAAAGGAAATCCTGCTCCGAGATTACAATTGTCGATGACGAAAAACCGAATCGCTCGATAATTGCGGCTCCAATTTTGCAGGAAAAATTTTCTTCGACTGATGACGAGGAAGTAGA
>CAIOZP010000086.1 GCA_903862805.1 uncultured Fibrobacterota bacterium | reverse complement strand
GCATCGACATTGCCCGTCCAGTCGGGGCCACTCATTCCAACAAAGAGGGAATCGATTTTCCCATCGGCATTGTTGTCGAAATATGCGGCGTTGGAGAGGACGTTATCTGTTCGGATAACAGTCATATTGATAGGACGACGGATATTGGACGGGTCATTCTGGGTGTTTCCAGGCCAATCTGATAGAGTAATTCTATAAGCGTATGTACTGGTGTCTGTAGAAATTCGTATCGAATCACCTGCGGATATCTCGCCCCAGGTTTGAACTCCAACAATTGAATCTCCGATTGCTGTAACGGACTTTAACCAGATCCGATAAACGGAATCTTTCACGGTATTCAAAAATTCAAAGGGGTAACCGACGGCAGTATCGACAACGACCGGTTCGGAGAGTTTCAGATACAGATGATTTTGAGACCCGATCACACCTGCCATACTCGAATCCAAGTAGTCGGCGGTGACAATCACCGGAGCAGCCTTGTCGGCAGGAACGACAGAAACTTTAAGCAACTTGAATCCTGATCCAATGACAACATCATTGGGAACCGATATCGCATCGGATGCTGAAATTGCAGTGTTGATTACCGGTGATTGCTGATCCAGAGTCAGCCCGATTCCATCCGCACAGGTAGTTGTTTTCACTATTTTGAAATCTCTACCGGCGGGCAATACAATATTCTTGACAATTGAATCAACATAGTTCTGCCAATTATTTCCGCTTACTCCAATAAACAGTGAGTCGAGCTTTCCATCGGCGTTGTTGTCGAAATAGGTACTTGCACCAAGACTCCATCCCTGTTGATCACCATAGAGGATTCTCACTTCCATTGTGTCAAGCGGCAACGCGGGATTTCTGAACACTGCAATGATCGTATCTTTCGCTTTATGCTGCAGCGTTCCGTCACCGACGACCGGTGCCCCGACAGCCCGTGGAATTGCTCCGCTCCAATCAAGACCACTTGCAGTCATCGTGACCGTTTCGTGATCCGAATTATCAGCGGTGCGAAGTTCAATTTTTACGTTCTGATAGTTGTAGAGGGTATCAATCTTGTATGTCTCAAAGAGAAGCTTGATTGTTGGATCGGTCGCTGCGATTGCACCTATCGGAGCACCTTTGGTTCCAAATGAAAGCGTGCGTCCCCACCAGGTCATTTTCATGTCAGAAGGAACAGTCGTATCAGTTCCGACAACGACTTTGAAGTTGAGATTCATCACGGTATCTTTTTCTGAATGACCGATCACATTTCCCAATTTGTCAATACTGTCGATAGCAAGATGCATCGACATATCCATTGAAAAAGGTGTGATGCGACTTTGAAGCGGGAACATATCTGAAAAATGAAATCCATTAGTCGTGTCCCAGGTCGTACTTGTTGCTGATCCGATCGTCATCTGAGAAGGTGTACCGACAATCTTTGTCATAACCTGCCCGAAGAAATTCTCAACCATTGGTATAGCATTAACCCACTGTTTAATACTGAACATATCTGTGACAGAGCTGTTTACATCGGAATATCCGTTTTTCTTTATATTCGCGGTCATTTCTTTCAGTAGGAGTGTATCCTCATCAATTGTCCAGTCACCAATAATATTCAGCGTAATCGTAGCAGGACAGTTCTCACCTTTCACATAATCCATATATGCGTTCGCGTTTGCCAATGGAAGAAAGCCGTCAGGTGTATGGCCACCGTCGCCCAAATAAATGTTGAACTGACGGTTTGGCCGCAGCGCAGGATTTTGGCTGTTATGTGCCAGATTTGCTGCATGGAAAGCCAGAGTAATGTAATCCTGAGCCATATAATGGGGGGGAACCGCATTCTTAGACGACGCCGGAATGTAAGCGATGAACGGCCACCCAGTTGGTGTTC
>CAIOZP010000085.1 GCA_903862805.1 uncultured Fibrobacterota bacterium | reverse complement strand
CAAGTACACATCAACCGCCAACGCCACCCTGTCCCGCCTGCGCTTCGGCTTCAGCACGAAGTACACGGACAAGGAAACCGGCCTGCTTTATTATGGCCATCGTTACTACGACTCGGTGACCGGTCGCTGGCCATCCAGGGATACCATCGGGGAAGAAGGCGGGATTAACCTCTATGGGTTCGAGGGGAACGACGGGGTAGATTGGATCGATCCGACTGGATTGGCCCCAATGAATAGTGCCACGCAGTTTTTGTTCAAACAAAGGGCGGGCGAGCTATTGCAGAAAGAAGGCGTCCCGGAGCCCGAGATTAGGCTAAGATTGTTGATTATCCAGAACGTCTTCGACGGAAAGGTTGGAGGTATTGGTGAGGTGCGAAACCCGGATTTCTGGATAGATCAAGACAATAAATTCGTGGTCAAGCCGGGGAAGCTGGCGACGGACGCTATCACAGACATGTGGAGCTATAAGTTGGGCCAGACCTTCTGCCTGAAATACTCGGCCCTCATAATGCAGAAAGCATACATCGACTTCGCCAAGCAAGCGCAGCAAGCGGGAAATCCACGCGGCCAAAAGGGGCTTGACGCGATGAACAAGGTGATCCCGGAAGGACTTCTTGCGGGAACTGGCGGTAAGGGAGTGTTCTACGACGAGACGGAAGAGAACGGACCTACCTCCTACTCCAGGCCCCTCCTACCAGGCGACCAACTGCAGGGGGCAAAACCAGCGGCCAGCGCACCGCGATCAATACCCAAGTGGAATGCGCCCGCCGCAACCGCACGCAGGCCAGCCTCGCCGTTGCTCCAGCGCCTGCCAGGCATGACCTACCAGGACAACTTCGGCGCCCTCCTGCCGTCCCGCTGGAAATCAGCGAACGCCGGACCGGTCGTGGACGTTGAAGCCACGGCCTGTCTGAGCTGAAGCGTGCTGACTCACACGCAACATACACACCTATGTATGCTATCTATGTAACCAGCGCCAGCAGCTTCAAACGCGCAACTCACTGAGCACTTCCTTAAGCCGGGAATGGCAATGTTGTCATGCGAATAGATCTCCACCAATAATCAGCTAGTGTAGCGTCTTGCATGGCTCTTTGCTTTCGATGCCATCAGGTGGCATCATGCTATTTATACCAGACGGTGGGAATCGGAAGTGTAGAGACTCATGGCTTACAGCATACTCTCCTCTATAATACAAGCAAAATTTACGTCCAGTTAACCCAACGCCAGATGTACATACAAGTTCTTTTCGGTTCTTCATATATAGCTTTTCGACACAAAGTGGGAACCTCAATTCGAGAATGGAGTCATCTACAGAAAAACCACCTATGCTAGGATAGCTCTCTACGTTATTCTCGTCTCCATCAATCCAAAGGTAGTATCTCCTATTAGAATTATCCAGCATGAGTATTTCCGTCGGAAATCCCTCCCTATTTCCATAGCCGGTCCACACCTCACACATAATATCCAGTTTCTCCAGATTCTCACTCTTCTTTTTGCAACCAATATTTTCAGCGAGTAAAAATGCTAAGACTAAAGTTCCAAGATATTCTAGATGCATAACATATTTACTTTGTTTTATTTGCAGTCGTCATGATAACGAAAGTATCCATGAAGCATTCTATCGGAGCTGCCATTTAGATCGTAGCCCCACTTCAAATAATTCTTTGGTATATCACTATCCGATAAGCCGGAGTCACCGTGTAAATACCCCGAAAATTCAGGAAGGGCATGCCCGCTCTCTACCCCTTGGAAACGCCTCCAATCGTTCTCATAATTCTTTACTTTCGCCAAGCGGTACTCTTGACATTCCTGGCAACTGGCAAACCAATTTTCACTAGAGAAGTCATTCTCAATCCTCGGCTCGACACCATCGTGATATGCCTTGAATCCTTGAACATGTAGTTGCTCGTGCGCTATCGTTTGGTCGATTGCTGATTGCGGCCTCTTGATATATAATAAATCGCTACCTACTGGGCTTCCAGACCTAGAGACTGCCATGTGAGTACGAACAACAATTGTTGTTGTTATGACGAACGTTTGTAGTTGAGTATGCCATTTAGCGTTCGTGCTATCGCAGTAGCACCTTGTAACAAGAGACATCCATACGCTAGTGAATCCAAGTGTACTTCCTTGTTGAATAGATTTCACAACCTCCATATCGTGCTCTACGTATCGCATGCCCAATTGATCCCACGCGTCCACCCCATCATTCCCCGCGAACCCGTAAAGATTCAGCCCACCCGCTTCTTCAACCGGGTCCTTCGACTGCCACCTTCCCGTCACTGGGTCGTAGTAACGGTGGCCATAATAAAGCAGGCCGGTTTCCTTGTCCGTGTACTTCGTGCTGAAGCCGAAGCGCAGGCGGGACAGGGTGGCGTTGGCGGTTGATGTGTACTTG
>CAIOZP010000084.1 GCA_903862805.1 uncultured Fibrobacterota bacterium | reverse complement strand
CTACTTTTTGCCTGACTCTTATGTATGGCTACAGGCCGAATAAGTCAACCTTGGATACGCTTTATGCCAGTAAAATATTGGCTACAGCCTTTTTAGGTTATTTTTAACCGGACACTAGTGAGTTATGATATTTTTATTTTGATTCATGTGGAGCTCTCTATATCTTAAATTAGTTAAGGAAAAATACTATGCCGCCTCATGAACTCCTAAAGAAACTAGCTCAAATTGTCGGTAAAAAGAACATAGCCAGTAATCCTCGTCAAACCGAATACTACCGTACGGGTTTCCGTTCTGGTTACGGTAAGGCCTTAGCAGTAGTATTTCCTCATTCTCTGCTAGAACTGTGGCAACTACTTCAAGTTTGCGTGGAGGCCAATGCTATCATCATTATGCAAGCAGCTAAGACTGGACTGACGGAAGGTTCGACTCCCAGCGGAGATGATTACGACCGCGAATTGGTGGTGATCAATACCCTGGCAATGGATCAACTGATATTGCTCAATGATGGTGCGCAGGTGTTAAGCTTCCCTGGTGCCACACTAAACAAACTGGAAAAGCTGCTCAAGCCGTTGCAACGAGCGCCGCATTCTGTGATTGGCTCATCGTGCCTTGGTGCGTCTATTGTCGGTGGAGTGGCGAATAATTCTGGTGGAGCATTGGTTAAGCGCGGTCCTGCCTACACTGAAATGGCATTGTTTGCCAGAATTAATGAGGAGGGTAAGCTGGAGTTGGTCAATCATTTAGGAGTGGAATTAGGCGATACGCCAGATGAAATACTGAAACGACTCGAATCCGGTGATTTCAGTAAAAATGATGTGGATGATGGCGGCAAGCTTGCCTCCGATCGTAACTATGTAGCTCGTTTACGTGATGTTGATGCCGTTACTCCTGGACGTTTCAATGCTGATGAAGGTCGATTGTTTGAAGCCAGTGGATGTGCCGGTAAATTGGCAGTATTTGCGGTACGTTTAGATACCTTTCCGATTGCGCAGAGAGAGCAAACATTCTATATCGGAACGAATAACTCGCAAGTTCTTTCTCGTTTACGTCGCCACATACTTAGCCAGTTTGAGAATGTGCCGGAAGTCGGTGAATATATGCACCGTGATATTTTCAATATTGCGGAAAAATACGGTAAGGATATCTTCTTTACAATACAGTATCTTGGCGCGAATAGACTGCCTAAGCTTTTTGCACTCAAAGGATGGGCGGATGCGATACTCAACAAACTGCCTTATCTGCCGAAATCGCTCATTGATCGTCAGATGCAGTGGATAAGTTGTTTATTTCCACAACATTTACCGACACGTCTGCTAACATTTCGTGACAATTACGAACATCATTTGATACTGAAAATGAGCGAAGGAGGAATTAGCGAGGCACGGGATTTTTTGCTGGAGTTCTTTGCCGAATTGGGTAACGAGGGTGATTATTTCGAGTGCACTCCTGAGGAAACCAGTAAAGTCTTCTTGCACCGCTTTGCCGCAGCCGGAGCGTCGATCCGTTATCAGACGGTACACAATGATAGTGTAGGTGATCTCCTTTCTTTGGACATTGCCCTGCGTCGCAACGATGAGAACTGGGTAGAACAATTACCCGAAAATCTCCATAGCCAGATTGAACATAGACTCTACTATGGACATTTTATGTGTCATGTTTTTCATCAGGATTACATTTTAAAGCAAGGTGTTGATTCAGCAGAGATAAAACAGGCAATGCTAACTTTACTTGATAGCCGCGGTGCTAAATATCCAGCCGAACATAATGTCGGACATTTATATGCGGCGGAAAGTAGCTTGCAAGAATTTTATAAACGACTCGATCCGACCAATACATTTAATCCAGGGATTGGTAAGATGGACAAATATCGGCGAAATTGCAGTTGTAGTGGATGAGTCAGACGTAACTCCATTCTGGAAATCGGTTGTTCCATCATTAATGTTTGATGTCTTTCGCCTTGCTTTCCATTGCAGAATTGGGTGTTCAATGAGTGTGTATGATAGATATGCCATTCCGATGGACATAAGCATGATGATTCCAGTCTTCATTTCATGAGACAGGAAATCGATGTAATGGAAATAGGTAAGCCTATGCATTAGATTTATCGGAATACGATGCCAGAGATACAGACTGAAGCTGATCATTCCCAAGAAAACCAGTAAACGTGAATCCAATATTAGCCGCATAAATCCAGAGCCGCGTAGCATGCACAAAATCATTAGCGCCCAAAGTGTTGCATAGAGTGAATGTCCTTTATCTGCAGTAATTGGCATTACCATGTTCGTAATATAAAAATATACGGATGGGATAAGACACACAAAGATAGCAAAACATAACCATGCAAGTAGTTCATATAAAACAAGATGCAACTGACATATGTTTTTCTTTTCAATGTCGTGACGTCTAACAATCGCTAATAGAACTCCTGTAAGAAACACTCCGATGAAAGGAAATGTATTAACGTTCCCACTTGCGACAGGGG
>CAIOZP010000083.1 GCA_903862805.1 uncultured Fibrobacterota bacterium | reverse complement strand
TAATGATGAAATTGAAGAATGGTTGAAGACTCATCCGGTAGTCGATAAAGATTTCACTCCAGCAAATCATAAATCAAAATCCGGTAGTATTTCGTCACGACAAAATCTCAGCACCAAACGAGGCGAACAAAGATTACTTGTCGATCTTCACGGCTTGCGCTACGAAGAGGCAGAGCGTGTGATCAAATCGACAATGTCCCGTGCCGAAAGATCGGGCTGTATTGCTGTCATTTTCGTTCATGGCAAGGGCTATCATTCGTCAAGCGAAGATGGGCCGGTTCTTAAAAGCCTCGTTCGCGGATTACTCGAAAACGAACTGGCGCTTCATGTAAAAGATTTCTACGATGCGCCTCCAGATATGGGCGGAAGCGGTGCTACCATTGCCTGGTTGAAATAATTTTGCCAGCTTTGGTCGAAACTATTACTTTGCGAATCTACGAAGCCTACTTCGTGCCCGTTACAGCCTCTAAGATTTTCTGCTGAAGCTCCCAGCGTTTTTCCATCGAATGCGAAGGATCTGTAATGAGAATTGCGTAGGCGTAGCGACAGCCTGGTTTGGTCACGAAGCCTGCAAGGTTGCCGATGCCGGTGGTGTTGATCGTTCCGGTTTTGCCTCGCACCCAGCCGCAAAGTGGCGACTGCTTGAAGCGTCTGTGCAAAGTGCCGTCGAGCCCGCTCACAGGAAGGGCCGTGATGAATTCCGGTGCGAACGACCTTGTGTTGATGAGTGTAGTGAGGAGCTTGACAATTGCGAATGGGGTGGTGCGGTTACTCTTCCCCATGCCGGACCCATTCTCAATTACAAGCGGCTGATCGGGCGCAACAGAGTGCCACCAGTCCATTACAGCCTTGGTTCCGTTTGCAAAAGTCCCCTGTGCTTCGGCGGCATCGGCACCGAGGTTTTTCAGCAGCATTTCGGCAGTGAAGTTCACGGAGTATTTGAACATACCGTTGACAAGATGCGAAAGTGGATCGGACTCGAACGAGGTCAGAGGATTACCGTTCGTCAAGGTCGTCGGAACGGTTCCGCTGTGGATCTTTCCGGCGAAGGCTATTCCGGCTTGCGGCAGAAGTGCCGAAAGCACCCACGAGAAATTGGCTGCCGGATCGTCGATTTTTTTGTAGATGCGCTTCGACGGATCTTTCATATTCATGGTGCCGCTGAGTTCGAGATATGCACCGGACGCATCCGTACCATTAGTAAGTGAAAGCCCCGGATCCTTGGAGTTTTTCGTGGTGACGGTTTTGTTGATCACCCTCACGCAGTCGATCGGCGGGAACATTACCACCGGAAGAGGTTTGCCCGCGCTCGAAGCCGGCATCGCCTGAAGCGAGGCGGTATTAAAATTCGCCGACAGCCCGCAGACAGGTGAATCGTATGCATGATCAGTGGCTTCGTCTTCGTAGCCGGGGCCGTCACTCACATTGTCGAAGCAGGTCGCATCGAGGATAATGTCGCCTTTTATGCTGCGAATGCCGGCCAACCGAAGCTGCCATGCAAAGAGCCACATGCGCTCGGCATTGAGTTCCGGATCACCGCCGCCTTTTATGTAGAGAGTCCCGTTTATTGTGCCGTTGTCGGGAGTGAATGAGCTGTCATCGGTATAGATTTTTGTTGAAAAGGTGTGTGTCGGCCCGTAGTGATCGAACGCCGCAAAGCCGGTGAAAAGTTTGGTTAGTGAGGCCGGATTGAAAAGGCTATCGGAGTTTACGCCGCCACAGACAGTCGGAGAATCGAGGCTCTGGATCCATACACCAACACGCGCCTGCTGAAAACCGGAAGCCTTGATCACTTCGCGAACAGTTCCCGAAATGTCAAGCGCCGACAAGTGGGAAATGCACGAAACCATAATCAGAACCGAGAAAAGAATAGGCCGATTGATCGCTGTCATTGAGTATTTTATTCCTTGGAAAGTTTCACCGGAGAATCAGTTGAACAGATACGCAGTTGCATTCCTTCCACCTGACGGAAGCAGAGTCCGCCTCGAGATTGTCAGCGCAGCCGACGAGGACGCCGCACTCAAAGATTTTTTCACGATATATGCCGCCGGACATTATTCCAACGACGACAGAGGTTTCAAATATTTCCTCGAAGATTTCACTGACTCCGACAGCCCATCCGGAAGAATAATAGTCATTCCGGAGAGCTTTGCAGTCGTTTAATCAGTCTGACGATTTCCTCGTCTCCATTTGTTTCACTTCCGACATGAACGCGCCAAGGTCGCTGAATTTGCGATAGACCGACGCAAACCGCACATAAGCGACCTCGTCAATCTTGAACAATTCCTCCATGACATACTGACCGATCTCGGTTGATGGCACTTCGGAGTTGGCCTTGCGATTCAGTTCGTCTTCGATCTTGTCAACAATGCTTTCGACCTTTTTCATGCTCACCGGCCGCTTCTTGCATGCCGAAACGATTCCACGCAAAAGCTTGTCGCGCTCGTAAGGTTCGCGGCGTTGATCGGCTTTCACCACGGTCAGCGGAAAGCTCTCGATATATTCGTATGTTGTAAAGCGCTTGCCGCAACCGAGACACTCGCGGCGGCGACGGATCGCACGCCCTTCCTTGCTGGCCCGTGAGTCAACGACCTTGTCGTCTTCGTTGTTGCAGAACGGACACTTCATATTTCCATCCCATTATGTAGAGGACACGATCACACTATCTTGTGTTGGTAAAATAAAACCCTGTAAGCAAGACTGCAACAGAGAATTTGTGAATGATTGGAAATGGTGCAGAAAGTTTCTGATTTGTGATGAAACAGAGATGTCAAACACGAGATTGAACTGTTGATTGACAAAAAGAGAATGAGCGCCAAGGCAGGTTGTGGAACTGGATTGTCATCATGTTAAAAAAATCGGCCAGATCAATACAATCACAATCAGAAATTCCCGCTGACCACGATCCCCGTATTTCCGGTTACTGGATCGTATGTCGGACCGGCGGCAAGTGCTCCACGCTTGATTATTGCGCGAAGATCGATCAGTGCCACGATTCGGTTGAAGGCGAGTCCGGCAATACAGAACGTTCCGACAACTTTAAGTCGTTGCGCGCTGGCTCGCATTTTGAGATATTCGGTACGACTCTGATCACCGTCCCACTGCCATTGATCTTCTGCTGCAAGATATTCCTGTCCGGTCATTCCCATGCGTTCCATATCGGAGTTGTAGCCGCTCTGACCATTGCTGCCGGAGGATTGGAAATAGTTCCCGATATCGCTCCAATACGAATCGCCAGCCGACCGCGTGCTGTGCGTACCTGCGTGAACGACTGCGTATCCACGGGAATTTTTCAGCACATCGCCGGACTGACTGAACGTTGCAATTGCACCAGCTGCAAGAATGGCGTCGAAGGCGAGGAAGACTGCTGTTCGCTTGGGCTTTCCGCACATCATCTGAGCTGAGCCAGGAAGAATGATATTCGACACGGTCAGAAGCAGTGGCGATTTGATCCCCCAGCGGATATTGGCGCTGTCATTTTTGATCGTGGATGAATCGGTAATCAGTGGACCGGCCGGACCAACTTGCGCGACAAGCGACACGGTTGTAACGAAAAACAAAATTGCTGCGATTCTGATGAGGCGCATCAGAAACTCACCTGCATGGCGATGGTTGATTTCGGCCCGCTGGTTGGCGAGAGAGCGAAGTCGCTGTCAAGCTTGATGTGGCTAAGAACCGAACTCTTTTTGGCAATCAGTTTGTCATTGTAAACTCTTGCTGAAATCATCGCGTCAACTGCCGAAATCACGTGGTTGGCGAGAAGAATGAAAATGAACACACGGGAATCTTTTCCGAGGGCGGAGGATTTTTTCAGCATGTCGTGATATTGGGATTGATGAGCAGAGGTGCCGAGAAGATCGGTAGCGATAACCGCCGCACCTTTTTTCGTGCTGGCAAACTGCCAGAGAAGGATGTGCAGCGAATCGTTGAAGGCGTCGCCAGTTAGTAAAGTATCTGAATTAAATGCGCCTTTGTAAACACCCATTGTGTCGAAGCCGGTTGCGGCGGAAAAATCAGGTACGCAGTCATCCCAACCGCGTGAAGAAATATTCTGATTCTGATAAGACTTGCCGGTCATTGAGTAGTCGATGAAGTTCAGCCGGCTTGTGCTTGAGCTACTGAGATTGCCTTCAACGGCGTGGGTGAAATTGAAGCCATCGGCAGTATCGGGATATCCGAAGATTTCGCATTGCATAAGTGAGTCCACCTGAGACGCAGGCATTCCGGAATGATTCACTCGTGCATACGCTGTGAGTGAATCAGAGAAGTTTTTCAGCTTCGCGTCGCTGAAATGCTTGTCGGAAAAAGTCTTTGCAGCTTTGAATTCATCATTCGACTTGACCTTGAATACAACGCTTGCCGCAATGAGACCGGCTTCGACAACCATGTAGCCAATGGCTCTGGGTGCCGAATGAACATAGGCCTGACCAAGTCCTGGCAGAAGCAGTGACATCAGCATTGCTCTGCGCGGCGAGCGGTATTTCTTGTCGCCCTGAGCGAAGTTCATGGCACCGGCATCTTCGATTGTTGCGGAATTGAGTTTAGCGGTATCGCTTGATGCCTGCTTTGGTGCGGCGTTGGCACCGATGGTAGTAAGAGGAGCAGATGCATTGCGCGTTGATGTTGATGTCGGAGTTCCTGTCTGCTTATGACGACCAGCTGCACCACCCGCATCTGCCGCACCTGAAGGAGTAGTAGAACTTGTTGGTGATGCTGTTTGGTTCGTTGCACTTGCGGCTGAATCGACTTGTTTCGCAACAGCGGCATCGGGAGTCTTGGCTGTACCTGTATTCACTTTGGAGGAGGACTTCGTAAGAGCCTCTGCGCCGGAGTCGTCAATAAGAAGATCGTCGTCGCTGCTCTTGACAGAAGGAGAAACAACCGCCGGAACGGCAGGTGCCGGAGCTGCAGTCACCTGAGTCGCTGGCGCAGGTGTTGTAGCAGGCACGGGTGCTACAGCTTGAACCACCGCTTGCGGAGCCGGTGCAACTGGCGCTGGAGCAATATCCTGTGCAGTCGTAACAGCTGGAACTGGTGCCGCCGGAGCCGAGGCCTTTGTACTATCCTGAGCAAACGACGACGCACAGAAAATCAGTATCGCCGCAAAAGCGCCAACAGAAAACTTCATCGAAACACTCCTTGACAGAATGGGAATCATAGCCCCAGCACATCGCTCATTGAGTACCAACCGGGTTCGCGTGAGGCCATCCACGTAGCGGCATGAACCGCGCCATGCGCAAAAGTCGATCTGCTTGTTGCCGTATGCTTCAGTTCTATATGTTCGCCCATTGCGGCGAAAAGAACCGTGTGGTCGCCAACTATGTCGCCACCGCGAACGGCATGCATTCCTATCTCTTTGCCGGTGCGCTCGCCAACGATTCCCTCGCGTCCGTGACGTGCGGCCTGCTCGTAAGTGAGGCCGATCGCATGTGCAGCGATTTCGCCAAGGCGTTTTGCGGTTCCCGAAGGCGAATCTTTTTTGAAACGATGATGCGCTTCGGTGATCTCGATATCGAAACCTGCATTGCCGAGTTTTTCGGCCGCGATTCTTGTTAGGTGGAAAAGAAAATTCACACCGAGACTCATATTGGGAGAAAGCATCACTGCACGGCCAGCCGAAGCCTTTCGCACAGTGTCAACCTGACCAGCCGAAAGACCGGTGGTCCCGATAACGAACTTCAGCCCCGCCGCCGGTGCGTTGCTTATCTGTGAAACTGTGTTTTCTGGTGATGTAAAATCGATTACGACACCATCGGTAATGCCAGTTTCAGCAAGGCTGGCAGACAGTTTTACTCCGCATGTACCGTAACCGATAATTTCACCGATGTCTTGTCCGATCAATTTGTGAGCCGGATACTCGACAGCTCCGGCGAGGCGGCACTCAGAGTGGTTCAGAATTATGGAACAGATCTCGCGACCCATACGGCCGGCGGCGCCTGCTACAATTACATTAATGCTCATCGGGCGCTCCCATGCGCGGAAACAGGTTCAACCCCAGCCGCCTGAAGTACGTCAATGAGCTTGTTCTTATTATCGGTGGAAATTTCGCACATCGGAAGTCGCAGACCTTCGCCTGCAAGACCCATCCATGTCATGGCGGCCTTTACCGGAATAGGATTTGTCTCGATGAACATTGCGTTATTTACCGGCAGAAGCTCCTCGTGAAGACGGAGTGCCTCTGCGAGATGACCTGCGAAGTATTCTTCGATCATGCGACTGATCTTGCCTGGAAGAATATTCGCGGTGACAGAAACCACGCCGGTTGCTCCGATTGACAAAGCGGGTAGAGCCAGCGCATCATCGCCGGAAAGAAGAGCAATGCGGTCTCCACAAAGACGGTGGATTTCCGACATCTGCAAAAGATTGCCCGACGCTTCCTTTACGGCAACAATGCTGTCGAAACGGGTCAGCCTCTTGAGCGTTTCAGGAAG
>CAIOZP010000082.1 GCA_903862805.1 uncultured Fibrobacterota bacterium | reverse complement strand
GGTCTTCTTTCAAAATGAATCTTCAGATTTTTCAGGTCATTTTAATGCATGTTCTTCAATCCGACAAGAATATAAAACCAAACCAAAGATAAAGAGAATTATGTTAGGCAAGAAAATACAGCCTTCTCCCCGCAAACTCAGTATCAAGCTATATTTGCACTCGTTAAAAATGGTGAATCAATGGCAAAAATGAAAATTACCTTTCTCGGTACAGGAACCAGTCACGGTGTTCCATCGCTTGACTGCATGATCCGTGGTAATTCCGCATGCCCGAAAGGTGTCTGTAGAGAAGTGGCGCAGGATAAAAAACACCGGCGCACGCGATCCTCTATCTTCGTGGAGTACTCGTCGAAAAAAGTTCTGATTGATGTCGGACCCGATTTTCGCGAGCAGGCTTTGCGTGAAAAAATTACCCGCATTGATGCTGTTCTGCTTACGCATTCGCATGCCGATCATCTTGCAGGAATCCCCGATATTCGCAGTTACACTCCTCCGACCGAGGCTCCGCTTCAGTTCTTCGGCTCCAGCGAAACCGCGTCGGCCGTGAGGCGAATGTTTTCTTATGTATTTGATCCTTCGACATTCGTCGGTGGTGGAATTCCAAGAATCGAGCTCGAAACTGTGGAGCGGCCGTTCAAACTTTTCGGCGAAACAGTGACACCGGTTCCGGTTCTGCATGGATCTCTTTCCGGATGTTTCGGATGGCGGATAGGCAACATGGGATACATTCCCGATGTCAAGGCATTCGACGACAACGCGATGTCAAAACTCGCCGGTCTGTCCTGCCTGATCATTGACTGCCTCCGCGAATCAAAACCGCATTCCTCGCATATTATTCTACCGGAAGCCGTCGAGATTGCGCGTGAACTTAAGCCGAAGCGCTGTCTTTTCACCCACCTTTCGCACGATATTCACTACAAGCGCGATGCGGTTCATCTTGACGACTGGATGGATTTCGCATGGGACAGTCTCGAAGTTGATGTTGAGTAAATAACTATCCAGTTTTATTGACAAAAAGGAATGTGTATGTCGAACTACAAAACGGAATTCATTGAGTTCATGGTTGACTGCGGGGTCCTGACCTTCGGCGACTTTACTACAAAGAGCGGCCGTAAAACACCGTTCTTCATCAACACCGGTCTTTACAAAACGGGAAGTCAGATCGACAGGCTCGGATCATTTTACGCACGTTGTATCGTTGAAAATTTCGGTCGTGGTTTCGATGTTCTTTTCGGGCCGGCATACAAAGGAATTCCACTCGCAGTGGCCGCTGCTTCGGCTCTTTCCCGTGAACACGGAATCGACATAGCATTTTCTTTCAACCGCAAGGAAGCGAAAGATCACGGTGAAGGTGGCGTGCTTGTTGGTCATAAGTTCAAGGGAGGTGAGCGCGTCATCATCATCGAAGATGTAACAACCGCCGGAACCAGTATCCGCGAAACTCTTCCGGTTCTTCATGCCGCAGCCGCAGATGTAAAAGTGATCGGACTCGCAGTGTCTGTTGATCGTCAGGAACGTGGCACCGGCGAGAAAACCGCGCTTGCCGAAATCCGCGATGAATTCGGAATCGCTCCGGCACCGATCGTAACGCTCGACGACGTTGTTGCAGCGCTTTACAAAAGGGAATACAAGGGCCGAGTACTGATTGATGAGACGATGAAAGAAAAGATCGACGCATATCGTGCGCTTTACGGTGCGAAATAATTTTCGTCCGAAATGCAATAAGGTGTTAGTCATCGCGTCGGTTCTGGCAAAGATGTTAAATCACAATCGAAAGGGGACGGTGTGAAAATGGGATTTCTATTCACAGGGATTTTCTGGGGCGTTGTTCTGGTACTGCTTGGGCTGTCGGTTATTCTGAAGGCCGTGTTCAATATTCATCTTCCGATTTTCCGGCTTGTACTCGCATTGATCCTTATATGGTTCGGCGTCAAGCTCCTCGTTGGCAACAACTACAGCATGAACTGTCGCGGATGGCATAGCGGCAAGGGCGCAATGTTCTGCGAATCGTCTTGGTCACAAAAAGAAGGCTCCGATTTCTCGACCGTGTTCGGTAAAGGAACTGTTGATGCAACAAACGGAACCACGCCGATCAAAGTTTCGACAGTCTTTGGATCAACAAATCTGCTCGTATCCAAAACTGTTCCAGTCGAAGTACGAAGTGAAGTCGTATTCGGCGCGCTCTCACTTCCCGATGGCAGTATTATTCCATTTGGCGACAATTCATGGCGTAACGATGCCGCAAAAGTCGCAGGGGCAGTTCCACGGATAGTTAACGTTTCGGTGGTGTTTGGCGAATGCCGGGTTGTAGAGAAGTAACTCGTCGAACATAATTTCAAGTAATTATTCGTCCGTGTGTGAATTTTGATGTAACGAAAATCATGCGGCGTACTTCGTGGATGGAGATTTGAAATATGACTTGATTCGATCCGGAGATGTTTCGAGAATAGACAGATACCTTTCGGTTCTTCTTTCAGCCTTTTGACCGTACAGACTGGAGCAGCTGATCAAACTGCGTACTTCAAATCCACATTCAATTTCTCATCAGGATTCAATGCAGCGTGTTAGCACATCGCAAAAGATATTCGCCAACTGTGCATATTGGCATCTTGACTTTCTGTTTGTTAAACAAGGGAGTCGGTAGTCACGGAACAAATCAAAAAATGGCTTTTAAGAGGCCTATCTTGTGTAAGCTTTGATTACTTTACTGTTTTTTGATGCAAGCGATATGCGGTTACTTAGCTCGCGTTTTTTATTTTCGAGCAGTAACTCAAGGTGTTCGGCGGCGGCGGATGCTTCGGTGCGGTATGCCACGATTTCCTTAAGAAGTGACGAACAGAGCGGATCAGTGCGCCAGTTGCCGTATGAATTCAGCTCGGTTGCCATTGTGTTCATTGATTTGACAAGGGCTTCGCGTTCTGCCATGAGAGCGTCGGTACGTCCAGAGGTTCTGTCACGCTCGTCG
>CAIOZP010000081.1 GCA_903862805.1 uncultured Fibrobacterota bacterium | reverse complement strand
GGATTTCTTTTCGCAGACCGTCACGATCTTTCCCTTCGTGTCAACCGAAACAACGTCGCTGCCGATGCGCACATCGACATTGAAGCGCCGGTTGAACGACTCCGGTGTCTGCAATAGAAGCTTGTCGCGCTCGTTGATCTCATCACCGATATAATACGGAAGACCGCAGTTCGCATACGAGACATAATCACCCCGCTCGAAAACCACAATCTCGCATTTCTCATCAAGCCGCCGCAAACGCGCCGCCGCACTCATTCCACCGGCAACACCACCAACGATAAGAATCTTCGGCATAAAAACCTCCGTGAAAAACTTTGGAATCAATATAACTACATCCATTTCAATTTTCATGCCGGAGATTTTTGCGCGATTTTTCACAATATTCGCCAGAGACGATTCTGCTTGTTGCGCCTTGATGCGGAGGAACGTTGCAGCGGTCGCAACAAGCACCGCAAAATCAGTCGTTGTACATTTTTCGGGCATTGTTTATTATTGATTTTGTAGGGACAGAGACTGTCGGCTGTTCACGAAGGTACACGCCGACATTTCCTATCGGCCTGATTTGTATTGCGCCTACGATGTGAATTAGATAACTTAATACCGTTCGACGGAATGGTTACGAAGTGAAACGGGAGGAAACGATGAAGGTTTTTGCAGGTCTGCTCAACAAACGCGGAATTACGATCCTCTACGTGCTCGCCGCACTGATCCTCGCTGTTGCCATCGGTTCCGCCCTCATGAAAATGGCCGCAGGTGAAGTCACGACTTCGGGCGACTACTCTGCAATGCAGTCGGCGATGTTCGCGGCGAGAAGCGGGTTGCAGGCGGCAGAAGCCTATTGCATCGATAACCCAGCCGCCGCCGCCACGATTTTTCAAAACTACCTTGATCCTACAAACCACACCGTCAATAAAGATTGTCTGTGCGGAACCCTGACGACCCCTTTGACCGTTACAGGAACACAGCAGAAATACTGTGTGCAGATTGTGGGCTTTGATCAGACCAATTTTATTGCGGCGTTGAAGTCTACGGGGTTTGGGAAGAATGGGAGTAGGAAGGAGATTACGGGGTATTATCAACTCAATAATCTCGCACTAAATGTAGTAGTGAATACTCCTCAGGATGCCTTGTATCTTGGTGGTGGTAACGGATCTGTTACGGCATGTGGAATAACGACTGCGACTGGCAGTAGTACATTCGTTCATGCCCCCTTCTGTTCCGGAACTGATGCCACCGGTTTTGTTTCAGGAGGACCGTTTATATTGAGTGACACTCTTCCCTCCGGAGCAACTGACCCGACAAACTTGGTTGCATTTATCGCTCAGGATGTCGCATATTTTGGACGTCCCGTGAGTTTTGGTCTGAACGCATCATCTTTTGCAAGAAGAGTAATGTTCAACAAAGATGTGCAGGGCTTTGGCAATGTGAGAGTTGCCTGTAGTGATAACACCTTTTGTAACGGCAATGTTTCCGGCGGTACATACAACTATAACGGATTTGATATGTGCGGAGCCACGACAACGTCTTTTGGAAGAACCGGGTTTTCATACAACGGCTTTTTTAACGGTGGAACATCTGTGACTCCATCATACAGCGCAACAGCATATAATCCACAAACAGAGTTAGGATTAAATGTAGCTGAACGCCCCGAAGTTAACGTGGATATTTCTGCGGCATTAGCCGTCGGATATAGTATTTCCTACGCCTCAAATAACACAATCCAGAGCGCAATTAACAGCGGCAGCAGCCATAAATACGGAAATTTCTACGTAGCTAAAAATGCATCTGGTTTTTATTCAGATGGAACCTCGGCGATAAATGGAAATGCGATAGTGAGCATCACGGGGTATTCAAACACCGGTGACGGATGGGTTGCAGCATCATTGAATACAACGACCAGC
>CAIOZP010000080.1 GCA_903862805.1 uncultured Fibrobacterota bacterium | reverse complement strand
TCGTTTCTGACTTATCGCTATATCGAACGCACAGGAATTGCAATGGGCGCACGTATTTCGGCGCGTCTTTGAGACCGATGCAGTCCGATAGTATTTTGTTCATCAAATAGAAACAGGATTGACGATGGCCTATATAAAACCGCTTTTCGACCGCAACTTTCTCGAGTACGCGAGCTATGTAATCAAGGATCGTGCGATCCCCGACATCGTTGACGGATTCAAGCCGGTGCAGCGGCGCATTGTGCATTCACTTTTCGAGAAGGACGACGGGAAGTTCAACAAGGTCGCCAACATCGTTGGCCACAGTATGCAGTATCATCCGCACGGCGACGCGTCGATCTACGAGGCGCTGGTCAATCTTGCCAACAAAGAATATTTCATCGACCGTCAGGGGAATTTCGGAAACATACACACGGGTGATCCGGCGGCGGCGGGTCGATACATCGAGTGCCGACTTCTGTCGCTTGCGAAAGACGTGCTTTACAATCCGGAAATAACCGAGTGGGAAGATTCATACGACGGCCGCAACAAGGAACCGAAGGCGTTCCCTGCAAAGATTCCGGTGATCCTTCTTTTAGGCGCCGAAGGAATTGCCGTTGGCATGGCGACCAAAATCCTGCCGCATAATTTCGTTGAAGTCCTCGAAGCTGTGCGCGGAAAACTGCACGGCGAAGATCACATTCTCTTCCCCGATTTTCCCACCGGCGGCCTGGTCGATGTCGCCGAATATGCCGACGGTAATGGCAAGGTTCTTGTGCGCGCCAAGCTCGACACGAGCGATCCGAAGAAGATCATTGTGCGCGAACTTCCATACGGCACAACCACCGAAAGCCTCATCAAAAGCGTGGAAGACGCGGCCCGCGCCAACAAAATCAAGATCAGTTCGATCAACGATTTCACAACCGACACGGTTGAGATCGAAATAAATTTGGCTCGCGGCATTCACAGCGCCGAAACAGAAGATGCACTCTACGCCTTTACAGAATGCGAATCGTCTGTCTCGGTGAACCTGCTCGTGATCCGCGACAGCAAGCCGGTGGTTGTTACGGTCAGCGAGATCATCGCGCATCATGCCGAGCAGATAAAAGAGGTACTGAAAGCCGAACTCAAACTCGAAGAGTCTCAGCTGAAAGATAAAATCTTCGCCCGCACACTCGAAAAGATTTTCATCGCCGAACGCATATACAAACGCATCGAAGAAATGAAAACTCCGGAAGCGGTTTCAAAGGCGGTAGTCGAGGGGTTCAAGCCCTTCCGCGCAGAACTCGACCGCGATATTACACCCGACGACATCGAGCGACTACTCAAGATTCCGATCCGCAGAATCTCGCTCTACGACATCAACCGCATGCTCGACGAAATGAAAGAACTAAACGCCCGCCTGAAGGAAGTACGCAAGCATCTCGCGCATATCACAGAATATGCCGTGGCGTTTCTCGACGGAATACTTGACAAATACGGAAAGAACTTTCCGCGCAAAACCAAGGTCGTCTCATTCACCAAGGTTGACGTGCGCGACGCAGCGCAGCGGAATCTCAAGCTGCGATACGATCGCACGACCGGCTATCTCGGCTACGGAATCGACGGCGCGGCGTTGTTCGATGTCTCGAACTTCGACCGCGTTTTGTGCATCAGAAAAACCGGAACCTATTCGATCTTCGATGCACCTGAAAAAGTCTTCGTTGACAAAGGAATGTGGTGGTGCGGACTTGCCGACAAAGACGAACTCGCCGACACCGTCTTCTCGATTCTTTTCCGCGACAATGAAACTCAATTCCCGTATGTCAAGCGCTGCACGATCGAAGGCTGGATCCTCAACAAAGGCTACCTGATCGTTCCGGAGAACTGCACTATTTTGGATTTCACCACCGACAAAGAAGCCGCGATACAATGTGAATACCGACCAAAGCCGAGGCTGAAGGTTTTAGAAGAAGAGTTTAGCCTTGCGGATTATCTTGTGAAGGGCGTTAAGTCGGGTGGGGTGAGGTTGGCGGGGAAAGAGATTCGGGTGGCTAAGTTTGGGAAGATTTAAGGAAGAATAAGCATAAGAAAAAAAGACAAATAAGAAGGAAGGGCTTAGCCAGCCCTTAAACCCGCCAAGAAAATATGGATGCCCCCCGTTGAAATCAGGGGCTGGTTACCCTATAATAATTTAGAAAATTATTAACAAACAGGAGGCATCCATGGGAAAGATACTATTTGTAGGGGT
>CAIOZP010000079.1 GCA_903862805.1 uncultured Fibrobacterota bacterium | reverse complement strand
TCCGCATTATTCGCATCTGCGCCCGACTGAGGGCCTTCATATTGAGAGAATATTCTATTCGTTCGGCGATTCTGATTTTCCGATCTGATTATCGTGCGGATTGCTCCAAACACGCTTTGAGTTATAGAACTTCTTCGTTTTCACCGGGCTTTTCTTTAAACGGGTTCGATGTGGGATTTTTCAAGATTTTATTTCCCTCCCGTTGTTGCCGGAATTATCTTCGGAAAACCGGAGGTAGTCCCCCCGACTACCGCGAATCATTTCTGTCACATGCCGCCCATCTGCGGCAAAAGGAGTTTTTCTTATGAAAAATGTTTCTGTGTTGGCAAGAGTCTTGCTGAGTGGGGCGCTCTCCGTAGGTGTTGTCTCTGCGTCAATTCCTCTCGCTTCAGGCGGTGGCGGAAGAACTAACCACCCCGTAGTATTCGTCCACGGTATCAATCAAGGAACATCAGAAACATGGGAGGTGGCACTTGATACGAATACTGCAAAAATTGAAAATGCAGTAGTAAGTGTCCATTTCAGAAATCATATTCGAGAGCAGTTCGGAACCGCTCCCATAACCTTTATTACAGAAGCCATTGCATCAATCACCTACGACGTTCGAATAAGCGACCAAGTATTAGCAAATCAAACGATGAGTATTTCAATGGCAATGTGGACGGTTAGTAGCCCAAGTACTATCACTGTCCGCTCTGCAGTTTATGATCAAACAACTGACGAAATTAGCGTTACATTCTATAACAACAGCAGCGGTAAAACTTCAATAAATAAAAAATCCGCAGGTCTTTTGACCAAAAGTTATACCTATACAGGAATGACGAAACACCCGGTTATGGATCCTTCGGTTCTTGACTGGGTGAAAAGTTACACTGCCGGTACTGCTCCATATGCACTTGCGAAACAGCTTGGAGTTAGCACGGCAGCAGGTACAGGAATTAACAGTAATGGGATTTATTTTTTCAGTTCAAAAGTTCCTGACATCACATTTAGATCGGCAACCAGTTCAACAAAAGTTACAAAATTCAGCTATACGAGAAATGGCCCATATCCTTCGAAAAACTTTCATGTTTCCTACACTTATCAGGACATTCTCACCGCCACGTTTACGGTTGGGGGTTCCAATGTAACCACTACCATTGACTCAAAAACATGCTCCGGCGCTGGTAACGTTATAGTCAAGACTGCTACGGCTTACCCACAACAACCTAAGCCAAGTTCCGCTTGGCATTATGTTTCATCAGACGAAGACTATATCCACTACAAGTGGAAAGATAGCCAGACAATGCTCAATTTTCAGTGGACTACTTCTGCAAACTTAAGCAATGTTTCTGGTGGCGTTTTTCCGGGATGGAAACTATCTGCACACTCACCGGCCGAATATTCTTCAAATCAATTCTCTTACGGTCAACCGAATCAATTATATGACCGACTCGTATACATTCTGAATGATTTTTACGGCGCAGGAAGCTGGCAGAATAATCCTAATGCCGTAGTAGATCTTGTTACATTCAGCCAAGGCGGTCTTATTGCCCGCCTGATGATTGACAAGTTTTCAAATACGACATTGGCAAATCCCGTAAATCACATCAATAAAATCGTGATGATGGATGTACCGAATTTGGGTAGTGCCGCAGGTACAAACACCGATATTATCGGTCGAGCGAATGCGATTACGGGGCAGTCGTTTCCGGTTCTTGGAAAATATAGAGATACTCTTGTGAATGATGCTGCGATACAGGATTATTTCCCTTTGTGTAATACGAATTTTGATGTGCCAATGAAAAAATCCTACATGAGCGCAGGCGCGAGTATCACTGTTAGCGCAAAATCCTGGCTTGGGCCATATCAGGGCGGAATACACGTACATGGAGGATTAACAGATTTGGAGATAAAAGGTGACAGGAGTGATGTCCCAATACCTGCTGATCCGTTGATTGGCATGCGATTGAAACTACAAGATTTTTTCTTGTACAACAATAGGCTTGCATGGCCAGAACAATCCACTTTTGTGAAATATCTTGTTGATGCAAATTATCCGACAAACCATTACACGGCCCAAGCGATTGATGTCGTTACGCTTTGCAGCTCAAAGAGTAACAGATTTTTTTCTTCTCTTTACGACGGTATTTTCACGGACAACAGGGCGATTCTCGAATCTACGATTAGAGATGCTATAATAAAAATGTTGAATAATGGAGATCCTAACAAAGTGGCTTTTATCGATGTTCCAGGGTTTGCAAGTGCAATTGTCTCGAATCTGGTTAGTGGATTGAGAATCACCCGCAATGCCTTTGTTGCCCTCGATAAAGACTGGGCCGAACGCTCAGATATGGTCATTGAGTATCCGAGCCAGCAGGGAATTATTCCATTGTCGGTTAAGCCTAAAACCAAATGGAATGTTTCAACAAATGCAGATCATTTTTCCACTCAGGATTATGCCAATCCCGGCAACATTACCCACATAGACTTCGGCGCTTTAATAAATCCGAAATTACCTTCCACCATGACTCCTATTCTCACAGGCTATGTTCCTGCCACACGGCAGTACGACAGGATGATCATGAATCTTTGTCTTCCATCCAATTCTCCGGCCCCACCACCAGTTCCTCCAGTGCCGCAACGAATTGACGTGATACCTTCCGTTGATGATACCGCATGGCGCCCTACGGGTGTCCTGACTCGCGTTACCGATGACACTGCCCGCAAATGTGCTCGTATCGAATGCCAGTTTACCAACGGTATGGCAATTCCGCTTGCAAAGCCATCTGCAAAATTTTACTTCATAGCGGATTCAGTATTAAATCCACGAGCAACTATCCGGTCATCCGTTGGCAATGTTTCAATTCAGCGTGTGAACGGCGCACTTTATTGTGCTACAATAACCTCCGGTAATGTCAACGTTGCTCCGAACTGTCACTGGCCGCAAAGCTCGCCGTTTGTATTTGAACTTTCATATAGTAATTCTTCGCCGTGGCAAACTTGGAGCGCGCCGTCTGCCGGTGCACAATCATCCTGCCTTACAAGCAATAGCGGTGTTCCTCTTTATGACAGCGTAGGCTATCTGTGCGGAGTTACACCCGACACATTTACAACATTCACCGATAAGCTCGATGCATCCCTCATGGTATTGTCAAAAGAGCGAAATCTCAGCGGGCAAATGCTTCAGCCATCTCTTTCCGTTGTCAATGTAGGTGCAACACGAATTGACAATTTCAGTCTGCAATATTTCTTCCACGATGAAAAGCCCTTTAAGCTCGCGGTTTACTGGATGGCACGACAGGCAAATGCCACAGTAAAAATAGACACTCTTGGCAATAATAGCTATGCGGTGGATGTTACATACACAAATGTGATGCTCATGCCCGGCGACCGCATCGATAATATCGAATTTGAGTTGAGTAACAACGATTGGACAGCATGGTACGCCGGTGACGATATTTCATACAACGGTTCCGGAACGCTTTCGTCCAATTGGAATATTGTTGCGCTGGGAGATGATGGACGTTATCTCTGGGGCGATGCTTCCGTCGAGACAAAAGCCGGTATCTCTCAGGGGCAATCGGTATTGGCACTTGATGCACGCGACGAAGCAACAACTCCAGATCTTGTTTCGCCGCACATAAGAATCAGCAATACCGGAACCGCGACGCAGAAAGGGATTACTTTCAGCTTCCCGCTGACAGGGAGTGCACAGCCGATAGTTGATCTTTGGGATGCGCCCGGCGCAACTGTAACGACAAATCCTGATGGCGCCGGAAATTGGAATGTTTATGTGTCCGCCACGGCCTGAGTCGACAGATATTGGACCCCGGTGCCGAGGGCCGCGATGTCGCTGG
>CAIOZP010000078.1 GCA_903862805.1 uncultured Fibrobacterota bacterium | reverse complement strand
CCTTCGGCGATAATGCGGCCGCCGGCACTGCCTCCTTCCGGACCGATGTCGATGACCCAGTCAGAACATTTGATCACATCGAGATTGTGCTCGATCACGATAATCGAATTGCCTTTGTCAACCAGCTCCTGCAAAACCGCGAGCAGCATTCGTACGTCTTCAAAGTGCAGGCCAGTGGTCGGTTCATCGAGGATATAAATCGTCTGGCCGGTTGCGCGTTTGGCCAGTTCCGTCGATAATTTTACGCGCTGTGCCTCGCCACCAGAAAGCGTCGTCGCCTGCTGACCCAGATGAATGTAGCCAAGCCCGACGCGCGAAAGTACCGAGAGCTTGCTTTCGATCTGGGGATGATTTCTAAAAAATTCCAGGGCCTCGTCAACGGTCATCTCGAGCACGTCGGAGATAGATTTCCCTTTGTAAAGTATCTCGAGGGTTTCGCGATTGTAACGCTTGCCGTTGCAGGCTTCGCATTGCACATAAACATCGGGCAGGAAATGCATTTCGATCTTGATGAGTCCATCGCCCTGACACGATTCGCAGCGTCCGCCCTTGAGGTTGAAACTGAAGCGGCCCTTGTCGTAGCCGCGCATTTTGCTCTCTGGTAGCATCGCGAAAAGATCGCGGATCGGGTCGAAGGTTTTGGTGTATGTCGCCGGATTACTTCGCGGAGTGCGGCCGATCGGCGACTGGTCGATGTCGATCACTTTGTCGAGATGTTCAAGTCCGGTGATTCCCTTGTTGTCAAGTGGCTGCGCTCTGGCACCGTTGAGGTCACGGGCCAAAACCGGATAAAGCGTTTGATTGACAAGCGTGCTCTTGCCCGAACCCGACACGCCGGTGACACAAACAAAACAGCCCAGCGGAAATTTTGCTGAAACGTTTTTCAGATTGTTGCCGGAAGCCTTTTCGACGGTGATCCAGCGATCGCTTGTTGGCCTGCGTTTTTTCGGAACGTCGATCTTGCGCCGACCCGAAAGGTAAAGGCCGGTAATCGATGTCGGATGCTTTGCGACCTCTGCAGGCGTGCCTTCTGCGACGATGTGTCCACCATGACGACCGGCTCCAGGGCCGACGTCGATCAAGTGATCGGCGGCTTCGAGCGTCTCGTGATCGTGCTCAATAACCACTACGGTATTCCCCAGATCGCGAAGCGAGAAAAGCGTTTTGAGCAGCTTTGCATTGTCACGACTATGAAGGCCGATGCTCGGTTCGTCGAGGATGTATGTCACGCCGGTGAGGCGGCTGCCAATTTGAGTCGCAAGCCTGATTCGCTGCGCCTCGCCGCCGGAAAGTGTCCCTGCCATTCTGTCAAGCGACAGATACGAAAGCCCGACATCAAATAGAAATCCGAGACGGTTCCCGACTTCCTTCAATATCTGCCGCGAGATTTCCATTTCCCTGTTTGTCAATTTGAGCTTGGCAAAAAAGTTTCGCGCCGTGTCAATCGACATCGCCGAAATCTCACCGATATTTTTTCCGCCAAAAAGCACCGCAAGGCTTTCGGGACGCAGGCGCGTACCGTTGCAGTCGGGGCATTTGCGGCTGCTCATGAAGCCTTCAATCCAGGTTCGTACATCGTCGCTGGTTGACTCTTTATAGCGACGAAGCAGGTTTGGAATCACGCCCTCGAATTCTTTGCGGAAGTCGGCGCGGCCTTCGCCGGAATGCGAGCGCCACGAGATGTCATCTTTCTCACCGTCGGATCCGCGCAGGAGTATTTCCTTCTGTTTTTTTGTGAGCGACGAAAACGGAGCCTGTACATTTATGCCGAAATGCTTGCACACCGAGAGCATGATCTGCCTGTTCCAACTGCCCATTAGGTTAGCACCGTTCCACGGAACTATCGCGCCGTCGAAGAGGCTTTTCGATGGATCGGGAACGACAAGATCTGGATCGATTTCCATCAGGTAGCCGAGCCCGTCGCATGAACGACATGCGCCAAACGGCGTGTTGAACGAAAACATTCGCGGCGACAGCTCTTCAAGAACGACGCCGCAATCGGGGCACATCAACCGCTCCGAAAAGACATGGCGAGTTCCGTTTGCTTCGTCGATCATCACGGTTCCGTTGCTCGAAAGTTTGAGCGCGGTCTCAAGCGAATCCGTCAGACGTTTGCGAATATCTTTTCCGGCAACGAGGCGATCGACAACAACTTCGATGCTGTGCTTTTTCTTTTTGTCGAGCACGATCTCTTCGTCGAGCATGCGCTCTTCGCCGTCTATCTTGACACGTGCGAATCCGTCTTTGCGCAGTTTTTCGAGCAGGTCTTTGTACTCACCTTTGCGCTCTGAAACAGCAGGTGAGATAACCGAGAACTTTGTCTTGTCGGCAAGCTCCATGACCTTATCACAGATCTCCTGCACGGTCTGCTTTTCAATGATCTTCCCGCACTTGTGGCATGTGGGTGTTCCCACTCGTGCATAGAGCAGGCGCAGGTAATCGTGGATCTCGGTAATGGTTCCAACAGTCGATCTCGGGTTGTGGCCGGTGGTTTTCTGCTCAATCGAAATTGCCGGTGAAAGCCCTTCGATAGAATCGACGTCGGGTTTTTCCATCAGGCCTAAAAACTGACGCGCATAGGCATTGAGCGACTCGACATATCGACGCTGTCCTTCGGAGTAAAGCGTGTCAAAGGCGAGCGAGCTTTTGCCGGAACCCGAGAGTCCGGAGATGACCGTAAGCATATTTCGCGGAATGGTAACGTTCACATTCTTGAGGTTGTGTTCGCGTGCACCTTTTATGATTATGTTCTTCTGATCCATAAAGTCCCCTTTGTAAATGCGCCTCAGATCAAGCTCTGCCGTGCGCGAAGGCGCAAAATATGTGATGGTGCCTGTTGTATCGTGTTCTGAAATATTCGGATTTTGTGAAGAAATTTTTATCAGACAATTTCCTGTACATTATATTAATGATGGTTTGAAATCACAGCGAATAGGAAAGGCCATGAAGAAGATTACGCCGTTTCTCTGGTTCAATGGGAATGCCGAAGAGGCAATGAGTTTCTATGTCTCCATATTCAAGAACTCGAAAGTTCTGAGCGTCAGTCGTAGCGGCGCATCGGGTCCCGGCCCGGAGGGCACTGTGATGTCGGTGAATTTCAAACTCGATGGGCAGGAGTTCATCGCTCTTAACGGCGGGCCGGAATTCAAGTTCACTCCGGCTGTTTCCCTCTATGTCAACTGCGAAGATCAGGAAGAGGTCGATGCCCTGTGGAAGAAACTTTCCAAAGGCGGCGAGGTTCTGCAGTGTGGCTGGGTCAAAGACAAGTTCGGAATGTGCTGGCAGATCATCCCAAAAGTTTTGGGCGTGCTCATGGGCGACAAAGACAAAGTGAAAGCCGCCCGTGTGATGGAGGCTATGCTGAAGATGAAGAAGATCGAGACAGCGAAGTTGATCAAGGCGTATGGGAAGAAGTGATTTTTTAAGATAAGAAGAGTAATAAGAAGTACAAGAAGAATAAGAATTTTTGGGGCGATTCCCTACGGTGTGTTTCGCTTATTCCGCTCCGCTACATAATCAAAACCCACCTTCGGGTCGGCCCTCCTTACGGGCTACGCTTCGCTCCGGTACTCGCGTTCCGCTTCGCACACTACACTGCATTTCGGCTACCGCCTCATTCCGTTTCGTCCGCTCCAGTCCTGCCTATCGCATTTCAAGACAGAAATCTCCCATCCGGCTTACAGCCGGTCCCTCTTGTAAATGTTGCACCATTTACAAGTGGGAATACATGTTGCTTCGCAACGATGGGCGCGCAATCGGCTTCGGCTCCGCTCAGCCACATAGATTCGCATAATGTCAACTTATCGTAACCGCCATCGCATCACGGTTCTTAGCCTCCTTGAGGAGTTCCCGAGCTGGCGAGGAAATAGAACTTGGAGGTGATCAGGTTTCCCATCTTCCTCATATGGATGCCCATGTTG
>CAIOZP010000077.1 GCA_903862805.1 uncultured Fibrobacterota bacterium | reverse complement strand
GGGAAGGCGGCCGCCGTCATCTTCACGGTTCAGAGCTTGCCGCAGTATGTTGTGAGTTCGCGGCGCTTCATTTTGGGCCATCGGCGCTGGACGTTTTGACAAAAATGGGAATTCACTCGACAGCCGACATTGGTTCAATCGTTTTCAATCTGGTCTCTATTAGTATAATTAAAGCCCAATCTGACGATTCGCTTGATGACTTCAACGATCTTTTTGATCTTGAGCATAAACTTGAATCCTTGTGCCAAAAAAATCTTGATAGAAATACGATTAGAACGATTCAAGGTGCTTGACTTATCTTTTGCGCTTTCATATTTTTGACCCGTTCGTTCGAAAAAAATGGCCCTGTAGCTCAGTTGGTAGAGCAACGGACTGAAAATCCGTGTGTCGGCAGTTCAAGCCTGCCTGGGGCCACCATGATAGAGACCTTGTAATTCGTAAGATCGTGAAGGATACCTATTGTCACGACCCGAAAGGATCAGCTTCTGTTGAACAAGTTCAATTGACATGGTTCAATCCGGAAATTACGGCAGTGGTGCGAACTATGCCAGCGCTATCGTCTGGTATGTTGATGTCGAGCACGAATAATCCTTTTCTGGCTGACGAGAATCTCTGCTCGATCTGAAATTCCGCAGCGGATTTCTCTTCATCAAAACGGGCCACATCGCCCGCTGGAACATTCTGGTTTGAGGGAACCTTGAGTGTAAGAGGATTGACGAACGCACCATCGCGTTTCAAACGGTAGTCGAGATGTGGACCTGTGGCGAGTCCGGTTGCTCCGACGTAACCGATTAGATCGCCCTGTGACACTTTGCTGCCGGCGTGAATTCCCTTAGCAAAATGCGAAAGGTGCCCGTACATCGACTCGTATCCGTTGTTGTGGGCAATGCGAACAAAGTTGCCAAAACCTCCAGCCGGAGCGGCTGAAACAACACGCCCGGCAGCCGAAGCATAAACCGGTGTTCCGGTCGGTGCCGCGTAATCAACTCCAAGGTGCGGTCGTACAATACCGAGAACCGGATGGAGACGATGTAAAGAAAACGTTGAACTAATACGGCTGTAAGATAAGGGGGCCTTCAGAAACTGTTTGCGGAGTGAATGCCCTGACAGATCGTAATAATCAAGGTGGCCGAGCGAATCCTCAAGTCCGATGGCAAAAAAAGTTTTGCCGCTGTTAACATACTTCGCCGACAGTATCCGACCATAACTCTCGAATTTTCCATCACGAAAATTTTTCTCAAAAACGATTTCGAATTTATCTCCGACCTGTGGATCTGTGAAGAAGTTGATGTCCCATCCGAAGATGTCTGCTATCTGATTTGTGATCTGTGCACCAACTCCGAGATCGAGCAGATTCTCGGAAATGCTCGTCGTCAATTCGCCTTTGACAAGACAGCGGTAGCGTGTCAACCCAACATTCCGTTTTTCGATAACTGCGGAATCGCCGTTGGTGTTCACTTTGTACCATGAACTGAGGCGGTTCAAAAGTGCGATAGTTTTTATCTCACGGCTTTTGATGTCGCGAACTATTACAAGAGAATCTCCGGGGAAAATTTTCGAGAAACCGACTCCATTCAGTGTTGTATAAACGCAATTAAATGCAGTCCCGCATATACCAAAGTGGCTCAAAATTCCGGCGAAAGTATCTCCTGCTTTTATGATATATGAAATTGTTTCAATTGTTGGTGAAACTTCAATCGGAGCAATGGCGGTCGGTGTTTTATGGTGAAAATTGCAGGAGAGATTATTGGCTATGATGACCGAAACGCATACGATTGAGGTAAGCGCTGAAAGAGCGGCGAATATTACACGCTTCTTTTTCGGTAGGGATATACCCAAATTGCTTCACCCGTCACGGTATAAAAATGGCCGCCCGAATTATTCGGGCGGCCAGAAGGAACCTTTTATTGAAGTGTGACCACAAGAGCCGGATTTTTGCCCGGTTGCAGAGTTACCTGCTGAGTCTTGTGCTTGTCACCCTTTACGAATTCAAAGGTATGAGTTCCTGATGTCGACTTGGTTTCACTGACTTGTGCCTTGCCAGCCGGTTTGCCGTCAATGATCACATCAGCCATCGGCGGTGTAGTCACAATGAAGATTGTCGCAGGATCCCCTTTGGGTGCTGCAGCAACCTGTGCCGCTTGGGCGGCTTTTGCAGCGGCAGCCTTCGTGGCAGCATCTTGTGCTGCTTTTGCAGCCGCAGCGTCTTGGGCAGCTTTATTGGCAGCAGCCTTCGCTGAGGCATCCTGAGCAGCTTTTGCAGTCGCGGCGTCTTGGGCTGCTTTGTTGGCGGCGGCCTTTGCAGCGGCATCCTGTGCGGCTTTTGCAGCGGCAGCATCTTGGGCAGCTTTAACAGAAGCGGCTTTGGTTAAGGCGGCATCCTGTGCAGCCTTAGCTGCGGCAGCTCTTGCGGCAGCCTCTTTGGCCTGATCAACGCTCTTTGTCAGCACAAAGTCTTTATGTGCTTTGCCACCGGTGAACTCGAACGACTGGGAAGCCTTGTCATATCCGGCGAGTTCAACCGTCAGTGAAATCTGCCCGAAAGCATCTGGATCATTCCAGGTGTATGGTGTTTGGCCAAGCGTTTTTCCGTTATACGAGACAAGCGCACCCGAAGGTGTGGAAGTGATCACAATCTGACCGGCATCTTCTTTGGCGGCTTTCTTTGATTCAGCTTTCGATTCGACTTTTGTTGGCTTGCCAGCTGAAGCAACCTTTTCCTCAGCAGGAGCAGTTACCTGAGCGGGCTGTGCAACTGTTTCTACCACGGGAGCCGGATACGGTGCAGGCTCGGTCGCTTTGGGCGCGGTAACGGCGGCCGGTGCTGCAACTTCCTCTGCGGGTTTGTTGTTTGTCAAAAAGAAAACTACACCGGCAATGATCGCAACAAGAACAACACCGATCACTGCAAATAATGCTACTGGAGCACCTTTTTTCTGTGGAACCGTGTCATCGTATTCTTCCTGCTCGAACTGCGGAGCGGCTTGGCGCTGAGGCATTACACTTTGACGTTGGAAGCTCTGCGTCGAAACTGGCGACGATGGCTGCTGCTGAAACGTAGGAGGCTGAGGAACAAATGTCGGCGGTGGCGGAGGAGCATTAAACTGTGGTGGTGGTGGCGCAAAATTTTGCGGCGCTGAGGCTTGACGCTGAGGCGGTGCCTGAAGCGGCGAAAATTCCTGCGCAGGAGGAAACATTGGCTGTTGTTGAACAGGTGGCGGTGGTGGCGCGTATGCAGGCTGCGAAGGAGCAACAGTCGCCGGTTCGATGGCACTGCCGATCGCCGCGCGGAAATCTTCGAACTCGCTCTTGGCTGGTTGAGCCGCTTGGGCCATTCTCACATCGCCAATATTTACCGCCGAAGTCTGTTGAATGATCTCGGCACTCGCACGCTGAAGCTCTTCAAAGCTGTCATAGATCTTGATGAAATTATGCACTCCGGCGCGCTGGAGAATCTGCTTTACCGGTGCGGTCGAATTGACAAGCGCCATTCTTCCGTAAACATTCAGAACCTTATGGTTGATGTTTACGAAACGGTTGATCGCATCGGAATAGATGTAGTCGAGCAACGACAGGTCTATCGCGAAGTTGCGTTTCCCGGTGGAAACAAGTTCGTCGATTTTCTTTTCAACGGCGATCGAATCATAAAGCTCATCACCGTCAAGCTCCGCTTTGATTACATCAAAAAGGCCGATAGATTGAATCGAGAGTCTGATAGGACCCTCCCTTGTTTGAATGAAACACTTGTCAGACCGAAAACCTGCGCCAGGCGGGATTCGAACCCACGACCCACGGCTTCGGAGGCCGTTACTCTATCCAGCTGAGCTACTAGCGCGTCAATCGGTACAGGGGACTTTCATCCCTTCTCTGCCTATAAAATAATACTGAACATTGATTTAGGAAAGTGTACTTTGAAAAAGATGTCGACTGCCGCTCTACCTTCCGGTCAGTCTCGATGCTAATCGTGTGTTTCGCCTGAGCGCCAGATCCGACTTGACACATTGCGACAATGCATAATGGGTTCCGACAATTATGCACAATTTTTTCGCGCGGGTGATCGCCGTGTAAAGCAAATTCCGTTGAAGCATGACATAGTGCTGGGTCGATACCACAATTACTGCCGCATCGAATTCGCAGCCCTGACTTTTATGAATGGATATCGCATAGGCATGAACAAGCTCGTCAAGATTCTTGAGCGCATACGGGCATCTGCTTCCATCGAAATCAACGACCATGCCGTCTTCGCCAAGTTCACATACATAGCCGATATCGCCATTGAACACGCCGGTCTCGTAGTTGTTGCGAAGCTGCATGACGCGATCGCCGTAGGAGAAAATCGTGTCGCCGCGTTCGATGCGGGTTTCGCTTTTGTTAAGCCGCGCCTGAAGCGCCTTGTTGAGCGCAATCGTTCCGATGGGGCCGCGGTGCATTGGAGTGAGCACCTGAATCTGTCTGATCGGATCGAATCCGTATTTCGCCGGAATACGATCGCAGACCAATTCGACTATCGCCTGCGCCGCTTCCTCTGGTTCCTTTTTTGTCAACATGAAGCAGTTCTCTTCGGCGGCATTTGCAAAGGCCGGAACCGTTCCACCAATGATCTCGTGCGCCACCGTGACGATGCGACTCTGCGCCGCCTGCCGGAAAACCGTCGTGAGTCCAACATGCGGAATTACACCTGATGCGATGCAGTCTGATAATACCGCGCCCGGCCCGACCGATGGCAACTGATCGCTGTCGCCTACCAGTATCATGTGCGTGCCAGGCGTCACCGCCGAAAGCAGAGCCGTGAAAAGCGCAATGTCGATCATCGAGGATTCATCGACGATCAGCACATCGGTTTCAAGCGGATCATGTTCGCATTTTGTAAAGCGCATGCCGTTATCTGTAGGCTTATATTCGAGCAGGCGGTGAATGGTTTTTGCGCTCATGCCGGTGACTTCGCCCATGCGCTGCGCGGCTTTGCCGGTGGGTGCGCAAAGCGACATCTGCTTGCCGCGTGCCTTGAAATACGCAACGATCACCGAGAGCGTCGTGGTCTTGCCGGTGCCGGGGCCGCCGGTAAGAATCATTATTGTTGATGTCGCCGCAAGCTTCACCGCCGCGATCTGTTTGGGGTCGCCACGCCATCCGCTTGCGGCCGAATATCTTTCGATCCAGTCAGAAACTCCCAAATCTTTTTTTGATGACGATGCAAGAAGTGCGAGCATAAGTTTTGCCGCCTTGCATTCGCATTTGTAAAGCGACGGCGTATAGCAACAGTTGTTTTCGATGACTATTGTTTTGTCGGCAGCAGCATTCACCAACTCTGATGCTACCGCCATTTCATCGCACTCAAGAAGTGCCGCGGCGGCGCGGATCAGATCCTC
>CAIOZP010000076.1 GCA_903862805.1 uncultured Fibrobacterota bacterium | reverse complement strand
TGTGCAAACGAACAAAGAGGGACCCACGAAGAGGGAGAGGTGTTTTAGTCTTGGAATGCGAGAGGCAGGACTGGAGCTGACGAAACGTAATGAGGCGGTAGCCGAAATGCAGTGTAATGTGCGAAGCGGAACGCGAGTACCGGAGCGAAGCGTAGCCCGTAAGGAGGGCCGCCCGAAGGTGGGTTTTGATTATGTAGCGGAGCGGAATAAGCAAAAAACGCCGTAGGGAATCGCCCAGATTCTTCTTCTTACTGCCTAAACTATTTTGATATAGAAATCACGAAAGGTTAATAAATGACAACCCGCCAAAAAGTCCTCTTGGTTCTCTTCATTGTTCTGCCACTTATCGCCGGAATCATTTTGTCGATAATCGGTACCGACAGCTTTGGTGAAAAGCGTAATGTCTTCTCCGGTGTTGGCCCAAAAAAGATCGGCCTTATATCTCTCGAAAACGTCATAATGTCGTCGAGTGATTGCGTTCGTCAGTTCAAGGATTTTGCAGATGACAAAAGTATCGCCGGAATACTCTTCCACATCGACTCACCCGGTGGAGCCGTCGCTCCGTCACAGGAAATCTACGAAGAGGTCGTGAAGTTCAAGCACACCGGCAAACCGATTGTTGTGAGCATGGGCAACCTTGCGGCATCTGGTGGTTACTATGCGGCATGTCCGGCAACGAAAATATTCGCCAACCCCGGAACTATCACCGGCAGCATCGGCGTGATCTTCCAGTTTCCTCAATATTTCAAGCTGATGGACAAGGTCGGCGTGAACATGGTCACCATGAAGTCCGGCCTTTACAAAGATGCCGGTAATCCGGGCCGCGAAATGACCGAAGACGAAAAGCAGCTCCTTCAGAATCTTATCGACCAGACTCACGAGCAGTTCATTTCGGCGGTCGCTGTTTCGCGTCACATACCGATTGACACTTTGCGAAACTTTGCTGATGGTCGCATCTTCAACGGTGAACAGGCGCTTGAAGTGAATCTCGTTGATACACTCGGCAGTTACGAAGATGCACTCGCATACCTCAAGCACATCTGCAAACTGCCGAGCGACGCATCGGTCGAATCGGGATCTTCAGGTGCCGGTAATCTGAAGGATCTTCTAACTGAAAGTCTTTCGAATCTGTTCCCGATGCTGAAAAGAGCCGGAGTGAAGCCTGGGGTTTATTTCATGACGGATCTTTTTTGAATATAGTGCGGCACTATCCGTCTCGCCATTTATTTTGTTAAGAATACAGATTTATTTTTTGGCTAATATATTTTCGCGAGAGGCGAATTAAGATTGTCTGTTTGACCAAATGCAGGAGACTTTATTATGAAAATTCCGTTTATCATTCTCGCAGCAGCGCTGTCTGTCGGCCAGATTTTCGCAGCAGATGACAGCCCGAAAGGGCCGACCATTCAGGTTGATACCACAGATTTTCAGTTCGGGACTTTCGATGAAGGACAGTATCCCAAGGTCACTCATACCTTTCATGTGCGGAACACAAGCAAATATCCGCTCACTATCCAGAATGTAAAACCGGGGTGCGGTTGTACCGGCGTTGTTTATGACACGGTAATCGGCCCAGGCAAAGTCGGTAACATTACGCCGACAATTAATATGACCGGCATCGCGGGCGAGTTTCATAAATCGGTAACGGTAACTTGCAACGCGACCAATTTGCCTTCATACGTTCTGGCGATAATTGGCAAAGTGAACCCGACTGTTGACGTGAACAAGTATTTCATCCGCATCAAATCGGATGTAAACGGTGTTTCAACAGGCGATCTTACCATGCGTACCCGCAAGGCCGACTTCCGCGTTCTTGGAATGCAGTTTGTCGAGAACGTCAGCGGCGGAGTCGATTGGCAGAATAAGCCGCCGCTAAAGCCAAATTATGGCGTAACCAAAAGCGAGAAGCCCGATACCGACGGGTATTACAGCTATGACCTCAGCTTCAATGTCAAGGATACCGCGCATACGCGTCTGTCAGGAACTTTCGTTTTCGCGACAAATCACCCCGCCAAGGATTCCATTACAATTCGTGGCATGATTGAGCCGGCCGAAGCACCAAAGAAGTGAGCTTCGACGAAACAAGTTATCAAAAAATCTCTGCCGGTGGGAGAACATTCCGGCATCTTTTCGGGCCGGTAAATTCGCGACGCCTTGGCGTTTCGCTTGGCGTTGACATGGTTCCGTTCAAAACCTGCACTCTCGATTGCGTTTACTGTGAATGCGGAGCGACGAATCGTCTTAGCTCCGATATTAAACCGTGGATTCCTGCCGCAGAAATAATCGAGGAACTCGACGCATATCTTTCGCTTGATCCTCACATCGATGTAATAACATTCGCCGGAAGCGGTGAGCCGACGCTCAACAGCGATCTGCCAAAAGTAATTGCTCATGTTAAAGACCGCTGGCCGTCGTTCAAAACGGTTCTCATCACAAACAGCACACTCTTGTTCAATGAAACGGTTCGCGATGCCGCTATTGTCTGCGATTATGTTCTGCCCTCACTCGACGCCGTGAGCGAAGACGCGTTTGTTCGTATAAACGGCCCGGTGAAATCTATAAGCGCAGCGATGGTTGTTGACGGATTAATTTCATTTGCTCAAAAATACCACGGTCATCTCTGGGTCGAGGTTTTCATTATCGAAGGCGTGAACGACACGGACGAAGAGCTCTCCGCATTCAAAAAAATTCTCACAGAAATAAACCCTGCGCGGGTTCAGCTCAACAGTCTCGACAGGCCGGGAACCTGCGCATGGGTCAAACCGGCATCACGCAATCGTCTTGAAGATATTGCGAGTTTCCTCTCGCCTTTGAATGTCGAGATTATCGCTCGAAAATAACGTTTTGATCTGGATTCTTCTGTCGCGTCGGCATGTTTTCCAGATTGTACAAGTACACAAAGATTGTTCCCATAAAAACGCTGGCGGAAGAATTTCCTCCGCCAGCTTTCAAAATCAAATCAGATCAAATCCAAAATCAATGAATAATACAGCGATTCGAAATCACTCCTGCCTGACCAGACAGCTTTACAATTACTACACCGGATGCAAGCTTTTCCAATCCTGCGTTAAAGGAGTTCGAGCCTGACGCAAGACGAACAGTTTTACTGACCAGTGTGCGACCGTCAAGTGACGTTACTGAAAGCTTATAGTTTCCTGCAGAGGGAACAGACAGCATCAGTGATTTTGACGCAAGCATCTTTAACGAGAACGCCGCTTCGCGTTGCGCCAGAACCTTGGAAGAAGTGGCTCCGGTCTGGACAGTAGCAATGTACGGACGAACATTGTCACCGGTGATGGTAAGTGTAAGGTTGTCGCCTTGTGAGATTCTACCGGAAATAGGAATCTGCACAGATGAGGAAGTTACTTCAGCCTTGCCGACAACAGAGTCTGTTGCCGTGTTGTAAAGCGTAGCCATACCGTTCACGCCGGTAAGTCCTGATACTGCAAACGATGTCGCATTTGCGGCAATTGTGTTGTCGTTGACTGCGGAAACTACGGTTGGAAGGGCTGTCCAGATCTTCATAGTGGGATCGCCGAACCAGTGGTACATGAGGTAATTAAGTTCGATTAACTGCCCGACATTTTCGGCCATGCGGGCTATTCCTTGATTCACTACATCACCCATGGCTTTAATCGGAGCATGAGAAGGGAAGGTTGTTTTTATTGTTTGCGGGCTATTTAAAACCAAACCTGGGCTTGGCCAAATTGCATCGATCATGCCTTCTTCTATTGATTCGTTAGGCCCTGAATAGCTTTCTGTAGATGCTGCAACTATGCCAACTGCACCTCCATTGCTTTTTGAAACAACTTGTTGTGCAAGGCAGCCTCCCGCATAATCCCACTGCCCTACAAGGCAATCAATACTAAATATTACAGGAAGAAGATCACCATTACTCAAATTCGGGATATTACCAGTTGACCAATAAGGCCCTCCCCAGCAATTAACATTGCCGTGGTCGTAATGATACATAAAAAATATCCCGCGATTAATGGCATCATCAATGTAACTGCCATCACTACCGTTACTGGTCCAAGTGAAACCATTTGACTGAAGCAGTTCAGCGGGCAGGGGGGAACCATCAGACCAATAATTGCTCCAATAAAGCGGTGTGGCACCGACATCGGCGCTATAAATGCGTTCGGAAGTAATTCCTATTGGCGTTAGATATTGCTTTATGTCTTCTGCCGTTTCAATCATACGGCGATCTTCGATACCATTTGCCGCTTGGCCGTCTGTTCCATCGGTGAAATAACCTGTTGCAACTGCATTAGTGTAAAATGACGCGATAGTAGGCGGAGTTCTTTCGTATTTTATAATTTTATTGACAATGGTCGTCATTTCGCTGGCATTGTCGGCAACGAGGCGACCATGGGCCATTTCGGGAACATAATCTGTTCCGCCATCCATACAAGCGTAGTATTGGTCAGTCGGAAACGCACTGTTGCCTAAAGCATATCCGCCGTCGTACAACGAATTCGCTGCAATCTCAGCCGACGCCGGAACATCATTTATTCCGCCCATTATCAAAACATAGCCCGGCTTCGGAGTTGTGTTCGCATAGAAAGTGTTTATGACCGTCTGCACAGCAGATGCCGAACTCCATGAATCCTGCGAAACAACCTTCACCCCATAACCTTCCATGCGTTGCCAGACAGCGAGCGATTCAGCCGCTGCAGCATACTGAGTGGTAGTGATGATTATCTCGTCATCGACATTGTCGTAAAGAATTGGCGATGCGGCTTTTGATGATCCGGACGAATATGACTTGAAATTAGCAGCTGAATTGATACGGTTAACGATCGTCTGGCGCATGGAACCGAAGTCAACCGAAGGCGCGGAAGCGTAGCTTAACGTTATCTGCATTTTTCTGATCACGACAATCTGGTGTCGCACAGGATTGAACGATACAGGGCAGATACTGACTGCCGAAACAGGCACACCTGCAAATAGTTCAACGCCATTTACTTTTGCCACGGCTTCAGGATAAAACGCATCCTGACTGTAAACACTGTTTACCACGAACTTCGAAGCTGTCACACGTCCGGCAATCGCTGGAGCAGGAAGCTCTGCCGGTTCGACATTGACATTTTGAATTGTGTCGGCTTCAACACCTGTTACGGTTACTGCAAGCGAAGGATCTGCCGCGGTAATCAGTCTGACAAATGATCTTGGTAGTGCGGGAAGTCCCTGTGAGTTTGTCGAGGCAAGCCCCGGGATGCTCACCCGTTGATAGCTTGTACCATTCAGAATCACTGGCGTGATGACCGGCGCATCAAGCGATATTCCGATTACCGAGCTCGTTTTATCGGAGGAGATGATATCAATCGATCCGGCCTGAATAAGGGAAACACAGAACACAATAAAGAAGATGACACCGTTTACCATCGTTTTCATACACATTAATCCTCATATGGATGACCCGTTGGCAAGTCACAAAAGCCGGATTTTTTTCGAGAACT
>CAIOZP010000075.1 GCA_903862805.1 uncultured Fibrobacterota bacterium | reverse complement strand
GGCCGGTTTTTAGTATTCGCCAGTAGATTCTCGGCGTGCCGCCGCCAGTTGTCGCGACAGAATCGAAGAGGCTGAAGTTTCCGCTCGCATCTGTCTGGATGCTGTCAACGGCTGCCCCGTTCTGACTGTTTGATAGAAGCACCCAAGCGCCAACTATAGCACTTGAATCTGAAGCCAAAGCCTGTCCGCTCACCAGAACATTAGTCTTTGTCTGGGCACTTGCCATGATTGCCGCAAAAGCAATCGCAAGACCCGCTGTCAAAAGATGTCTCATGAATCCTCCTTTATAGAGTTTGTCAAAGTCATAACGTCACAGTGAAATATAGTGCAGTTTGTTCGCGGAATTAAGCGAATCTATGCCAGAGCGTGTCGAAATGGGCGCGGAATAGCCTTGCGGTGCGAACATTCTGCGATGCGCAATGTTCGCCGAAATCTGTTCACTCGGTAATTGTTTATGTAGTTTTAAGCAAATTTTTATTCTGCAGCACAATTTTGCATGATCGTTGCGAGGCGGAATGTTTCGCATATCGTTACCCCTGCCAGAGAAATTTGCTGGCAATCTCCTCGATAAATCTCTGGCCGTCAATTTCGGATTTAGCTATTTTCGGCAAGGACTATTTCGCATCCAATTGACAAAAGGCAATGATTGACAAAATGAGAAACCGCAGCCATACAGGTGTTTATGCACTGATGCTTATCGTCGGGCTTGTTGGTGGAATGATCGCCGGCATGGAGAGCCAGCGACGCGGAATGATAGAGAACGTCTCGAAGATTCTGGGTATTGCTCCTCACACTGATACATCGTCAGTCTCTGCACCGGCACCGGCGACCGAGCGAGTCAGAGTTGAAGATCGCGTTGACAATTCGCGACACACTGCAATAGTCGAGGCAACACGGCGCATCGAGCAGAGTGTTGTTGGCATTGTTGTGACACAGCTTCAGGTCGTGGGTTCGTCTTATTATTACGAAGATTTTTTCAACCTGTTTATCGAGCCTAAGCAGATGCCGCGCTACCGCGAAGTTCAGAACATGGGCTCTGGTTTTGTTATCGATCCGCGTGGATTCATTCTTACCAATAACCACGTCGTCGAAAGTGCGCGAAAGCTCTTCATCAATTTCCCCGATGGTCGGCAGTTCGAGGGAACCGTTGTCGGCGCAGATCCTTTTGCAGACATCGCGGTTGTTTCAGTGAAAGATCCGAAGGGAGAATTTCCTGCGGTGAAGGTTGGAAATTCAAGCGACCTTATGACCGGCGAATGGGCGATCGCTGTTGGCAATCCGTTTCTGAATTTCTTTAACGACGCACAGCCGACAGTGACGCTCGGCGTGGTGTCGGCATTGCACAGAAGTTTCGCGCCTGCCGACAACGTTTACTACGAAGATATGATCCAAACCGATGCCGCGATCAATCCCGGCAACTCCGGCGGGCCGCTCTGCAATGCGCTCGGCGAGGTAATTGGAATCAATTCGTTCATCTACACCGGCAGCAGACGCGACAAGGGTTCCATCGGAATCGGCTTTGCGATTCCGATCAACACAGCAATGCGCGTCGCTCACGAACTGATCGAACATGGCAAGCGTCGTCAGGTTTATACCGGCATAGGCGTTCAGGATCTCGACCGCAGTACCGCGATGTCAATTGGCTACACCGGCAACGGCGGAGTGCTTGTCACCGATGTTGTAGCTGGCAGTCCGGGTGCCGAGGCGGGACTTCATGCAGGTGACGTGATAATAGGAATGGACAAGCGCCGCATCGATTCGCATCAGGATCTCGACGGCGTCTTCCTATGCTACTTCCCTGGCGACAAAATCTCGGTGAAGGCGGTGCGAGCCGGTGTAGAGAAAACCCTCGTGCTCACCTTAAAGGAATTGGTTCTGCAAAAGAACTGAACCGCAAAGTCATACAGGGAATTATTTTCCTTTAGTAAACTGAAAATTCGGAGGCTTCATGGCAGTAATATTAAAAGATAGAAAGATCGGCACACTTAT
>CAIOZP010000074.1 GCA_903862805.1 uncultured Fibrobacterota bacterium | reverse complement strand
TGTCAGGGCTTCGTGATGACCGACGGACGAGGCTGAGATGCGGCGACGGGCGTTGATCATCGGGGCGAAGGGGCAGGATGGTTTTTATCTGGATGCCCATCTCCAACGCCTTGGCTATGAGGTCGTTAGCGCCGGTCGTGACAGCGTAAAAGTGGGGTCGCAGGATAGGCCATTCGATGTGCTCGATTTTGGGCTGGTTTCAGATCTGATCGGAGAACTGCTGCCTAACGAGGTCTATTATCTTGCGGCACATCACCACTCTTCCCAGGAGAATCCTGAAAATCTTTTGGATTTGTTCTCAAAGAGTTACCAAGTCCACTGCCAAGGTTTAGCCGCTACGCTGGAGGCAATCGCCACCAGATCGCCGCTTTCCCGCTTGTTTTACGCGGCATCTTCTTTGATATTTGGCATGCCGCAGGTCGCTCCTCAAAATGAACAGACGTCGTATGCGCCAATATGCGCCTACGGAATTACTAAAGTCGCCGGAATTGAACTCTGCCGTCTCTATCGCCGTGAGAAGGAAATTTTTTGCAGTGCAGGAATCCTTTACAATCATGAATCTCCGCGTCGCAAAGAAAAATTCATCACTCGAAAACTGGTCAAGGCTGCAGTCGCTGCGTCGCGCGGAAAAATAGCGAAGGTAACGATCGGAAGCCTGAGTGGGCAAGTTGACTGGACGGCTGCCGAAGATACCGTGCGCGCGATGCATGCAATCCTTCAACTGGACCAGCCGGGAGAATTTGTCGTCGCAAGCGGGACGCTTCATACAGTAAGAGAGTTTGCCGATAGCGCCTTCGCGCTGGTTGGTCTCGATTATAGACAATACGTTGAAGAAAGCGGGTCGGTGTTGCAGCGGGCCGGTCGCGCTGTTCCCTTTGTGGGCGATTCGGAATTGCTGCGAGAGAAGACGGACTGGAGTCCACAAATTTCATTCGAGGGGCTGATTGAAATGATGATTAAGGCCGAACTTGAGGCGAACGCATGAATAACAAAACCCTCATATTCGTGCCGACATTTAACGAAGGCGAAAACATAGGGCCGCTGCTGCGCCAGATATTGGCATTTCAAATTCCGGCTGATGTTCTTGTTATTGATGACAATTCCGCAGACGGTACTGCGGCCGTTGTGCGCTCAATCGCAAGCGAATTTCCCCAGGTATCGCTTCAGGAGAGAAGCGGCAAACTCGGAATCGGTAGCGCCCATATCGCGGCCCTGCGTTACGCAAAAAAATCCGGCTATGATCTTCTGCTGACTCTCGATGCAGATTTCTCACATCAGCCAGAGGACATTCCGCGTTTTCTCGCCAAGGCCAATAACTACGATGTCGTTCTGGGGTCGCGCTATGTGCGGTCCAGCAGTCTTGACCAATGGCGGCTCCATCGAAGAATTCTGACCCACTTTGGACATTTTCTGACGACAACGTTATTGCGGCTTCCGTACGATGCAAGCGGAGCGTTTCGGCTTTATCGAATTGACCGCATTCCGGACTCGTTGATCGATAGCATCGACAGTCGTGATTATGAGTTCTTTTTTGAAAGCCTGACCTTGCTGCATGTAAGAGGTTTCCGCATTGGGGAAATTCCGATTAATCTGCCGGCTCGTACTTATGGCCATTCGAAAATGCAGTTCGGGCACATTCTACGCGCGCGTGTTCGACTAGCCGGACTTTCCCTGCGACTTTTGGCCACTCGCCGGTCGATTGCGCGTACGAAGAATGGGGATGTGCGGCCAGACGCCGGAGAAATGCGCGATGCGTGGGACCGATATTGGGCCGGCAAGAAAACGACAATCGAAACATCGCTGTACGATCGAATCGCGAGTTGGTATCGTGACTACCTTATCAAGCCGACTCTAAATCGATTTATTGAACAATATTTTCCGCGCGGAGCAGAACTGCTGCATGCCGGTTGCGGCGGCGGACAGGTTGATTTTGATGTGTCGGAGTCATGCCGCACATTTTCAATAGATTTTCATATTCTGGCGTGCCTACCATAATTCTGTCAATCCCTTGAGTCTTGTAGTACTCAACTGCCTCCCTAAAGGTCATAGACATCTTCTCTAACACAACC